>JAHEKA010000110.1 GCA_024638585.1 Rhodospirillales bacterium | reverse complement strand
GGCATGTGGTAATTGGCGGTGACCAGGAGGAGCGAATTGAAGCCTTCCTTGCTGATCCATGCGGCGGTTTCCTGGGCATTGCCCCGCGTGTTGTCCGCCGCGTGGCCCAGCACCATGCAGCATTCCAACTCACGTCCCTGTTGTCGGACCAGGCGCAGAAGCCGTGACACATCGACCCCGTGATAGACGCCGGACACGAACAGCTTGCGGGCCCGGCCCTGGGCCAGAAGGTCGACCCCCGTGGACAAACGGCCGGCCCCGCCGGTTAGGACCACCACCGCATCGGTGGTTCCGGCCGGTTGGGCGGCCCGGCGGGGCAGCGATTCGGCAAACCAGATGAGGCCGGCGGCCCAAGCGAGGATAAGGATGCCCGCCAATCCGGTCCAGCGCAGGGAGCGTGCAAAGCGGCCGCGGGTCACGCTTGCCCCGCGGCGGTCATGGCAGCCTCTGAAGGGCCCGAATCACGGTGATGCGGGCTGTCAGCATGGCGATGGCCGTCACACCGATGGGAACCGCCACCAGGGCCAGCCATTGCAGCACGCCGAGCTCGACCTTGGGCAGGAGGTCGGAGCCCACCGCCCTGGAAAAATGGCTCAGTACGCCCACCGTCGCCGCCGTGAAGGCAAGGCCGATGGCGCCTCCCTTGAGCCCCAGTTCAAGGGCCTGGCCCTGGAACTGGCCCGCGACATAACTGTCCAGGGCGCCCATCAGGTGGAGGATTTCGATTCCTTCGTGATGGATGGCAAGGCCGGTGCGGGTGATGAAGATCACCGTGGCGATCGCCGCGATCGCCACAAGCAGAAGGACCAGGGCGCCGACAAATTCGACCGAGTGGGCGAAGCTGACGAGGTGATTGAGCGACTTCTTGTGATCGTCCAGCACGGTCCCGGGCACCGCGGCATTCAGGGTCTTGCGCAGTTTGGCGAGGTCCGGGCCGGGTTCGGTCTCGACCCGGACATCGATCAGCCGGGGCAGCGGCAGGTCGCCCACCAGGGTGCCTTCGCCGATCCAGGGCCTGAGCAGGTTCGCGGTATCCCGGTTGTCCAGGGGTCGCACGGCGA
The DNA here is from genome assembly GCA_024638585.1 of Rhodospirillales bacterium. Classification (GTDB taxonomy): domain Bacteria; phylum Pseudomonadota; class Alphaproteobacteria; order SMXQ01; family SMXQ01; genus SMXQ01. The sequence goes on along the minus strand of JAHEKA010000110.1, from coordinate 6,238 downwards.
TCACGCCTTCGGTCTTGCGCAGGATCCCCACCAGTTTTCCCACCGCGCCGTCGGCGGCGCCCGCCTTGGCGGTCGGCACCTGGACCGTGACGGTGCCCTTGAGGCCGGTATCCCATCGGTCCATGGCGGAGGACAGGCTCATCATGCCGGCCAGCGACAGGCCGGCAAGGTAGACGATCATCGCCAACATCCAGGGCAGGAACCGCTGGGTGGGGTCGTTGCTGAGGGCGAGATCGCGCCGGCGCCAGCTCATGATGCGAATCCCGGCTGCGTCGGCGGCCCGGTCAGCGGTCCCAGCAATGCGCCCTCCGACAGGTGAAGCCGGGGATGGGCGAACCGTTCCATCAAGGCTTCGCTATGGGTGGCGATGATCACCGTGGTCCCCAGCCGGTTGAGCTCCTCGAACAGGTAAAGCAACCGGAGCGCGATGACATCGTCGACATTGCCCGTCGGCTCGTCGGCGAGAAGCAGTTCGGGCCGGCTGATTACCGCGCGGGCGATGGCGACGCGCTGTTTCTGACCGCCCGAGAGGACCTGGGGCGAGGAATCGATGCAGTCTTCCAGGCCCACCCAGTTCAACAGTTCCACCGCATGCTGGCGGTTTTCTTCCCAATCCTGGCCGCTGACCTTCAGGGGCAGGGCGACATTTTCGATCACCGAAAGGTGGTTGAGCAGGCGAAACTCCTGGAACACCACCCCGATTCGGCGCCGGATGAGGGCCAATTGGTTGCGGCTGGCGGTGGTGACATCGGTGTCAAACAGGGTCACCAGGCCCCGCGACGGCCGGTGCGCGAGGTAGATCAATTTGAGCAACGACGACTTTCCCGCCCCCGAAGCGCCGCTCAGGAAATGGAAGGATCCGGGGCGGAGCTCGAAGTTGACGTCGTGCAGGACCTCCGATCCGAGGCCGTATCGCATGCCCACGTTTTGGAACCGAACCACCGCAAGCCTCAAGAAATTATCAACTTTGAAACATAGTATATACGACCCCAAAGCCCCGGAGTGTGGGAGAAATCATGAATTTGCGGCCGATTCACGTGTCTTGAACCTCGATCTCGGTATCTTGCCATGAACCTGTCCAGCACTTATAAATTTTAAGATTGGTTGCGCGGACCTCAGGGCCTGCGCATGTGGAGCACCAGTTCATGATCATCACCTGTCCCGCGTGTCAGACACGATACAAGGTGGACCCGAAGAATTTCGGGGCCAAGGGACGGCGTGTGCGATGCACAAATTGCAAGGAAACGTGGAACCAGGGGCCGGCCGAAGAGGCGGTAACGGCGGTCGATCCGGAAGCGCCGCTGGACCAGGATAAGCCGGCCGAGGATACGGCACCCCAGCCAGAGGCGGCTCCAGCGACACCGCCGGCAGCGGCGGCGCCGGAACCGGAGGCAGACGAGACCCCGCCCGAGAAAGAGCGCGAGCCTGAGCCTGAGGATAGGGCGGGGGCCGCGGCCATACCGGAGCCTGAATCCGGCTTGACCGAAAAACTGGAGCTTCCCTCCGTCGCCGCGGCCGGGCCCAATCGGCCGTCGGACGAAGGCACCCCGGCCAAGGCTGCGAAGCCGTCGTCGATGATCGGCTGGGTGGCCTTGGTCACGCTGGTGCTGGCAATCCTGGTGGGCGGTGTCTTGACCCGGGATTCCATCGTCCGTGCCTGGCCTCCGGCGGAGCGGCTGTACAAGGCTGCGGGTCTGTCCACCAACGGTGCCGCGGCGGGGCTCAGGATCGAAGTGGTCAGCCACAACCACACGGTCGAGGATGACCGTACATTCCTCGTGGTCAGGGGGAAGGTCACCAATACCTCCGGCTCGGTTCGCCAAGTGCCGGAACTGCAGGCCTGGATCCGCGGCGAAGATTCCCGCGAACTGGCCAACTGGACGTTCACCGCGGCCCAGACCCGGCTTCTGCCCGGGGAAACCGCATCCTTCATCACCCGGTTCCAGAACCCGCCGACCGGCGGCACCGGACTGGCCATAGATTTTGCTCAAAGAGGACCGTAGCCGCCATGGCGCGTATTTTGGTTGCCGAGGACGAACGAGCCGTCCGCGAATTCGTCTGTCGCGCCTTGGATCAGGAAGGCCACACCGTGACGTCGGTGGAGGATGGCCTTCAGGCGCTCTCCCAGCTTGCCATCAAGGAGTTCGACCTGCTGCTGACCGACATCGTCATGCCGGGCATGGATGGGATCGCGCTGGCGCTCAAGGTCGCGCGGGATCAACCGGAACTGCCGATCCTTTTGATGTCGGGCTATGCCATGGAACGCCAGAGGGCACATAATCTCGATGCCCTCATTCACGACGTCGTCGCCAAGCCGTTCACCTTGCGCCAGATCCTCGACGCCGTCGCAAAGGTGTTGAAGACCAACGGAAAGCTGAACTGAACCACGGCGCAGCGTGGTATGCCGGCGCCGCGCCCGGGGCGTCCTGCCTGCGGCTGTGATTTGGACCGGCCGTCCGGCCGTCCGACGCGGTCCGGTGCCGGCAGCCGATCAGAAGCGGCGCAGCAGACGTTCCAGGTAATCCATCTCCAGATCCGGACGGCCGATTTCACCGGCCCGACGGCGCAATTCCTGGAGAATTTCCCAGGCCTTCTGGGTCGCGCTCTCATCGGGAATATCCACGTCGTCGCTTGACGTCATGCCCGAATTGGGCAGTTGGCGGCCCAGCGGGTCGTAGGCGAAGGGGGTCTGCCCCGGGCGGCGGCCGAACATGCCGCGTCCCCGACCGCGTCCCCGACCCCGGCCCTGGCCGAAGCGGCGCATGAACTGCTGGGCCATTTGGCCGAGCCCCCGGCGCAGGTTCTCGATCGCCTTGCCCTGGGGGCCGGTGGCATCGCCCGGCTTGTTCTTGCGTAACGCTTCCAGCGCCTCGCGCATCTCGAGCTCGGCATCGCCCAGCGACTTGGGAACCCGGCCCATCATTTCGCCAAACTTGCGCAGCATTTCCTGCAGCTGTTTCTTGAGGTCGCCCTGGCGCCTGGCGCCGTCCTTGGTGGATGGCGGCTGGCCCTGTCGCATCCCCTGCTGGGATTGGCGGTGGCTTTCGTCCATCAGCTCCTGCTGGCGCCGCATCATCTCCTGTAAGTCCTGGAGCATCTTCCAAGCCTGAGACTGGCGCTGGTTCTGTCCGCGTCCCCTGGCCATGCGGCCGGAACGCAAGTTTTCCAGCATTTCGCGCAGCATCGACAGGAGCTGGCGGGCGGCCTCCATATTGCCGGTCATCGCCAATTCCCGGGCCCGGTCCAACATGCGCTGGAGGTCCTGGCTGGAGAGGTTTTGGCTGTTGGGATCGAACGGCCGGGCCCAATTGGGCAGGTTCTTCATGCCCTTCATCATTTCCTTGAGGAATTCGGCCATGGCCTGCTGCAGCTCGCGCATGAGCTTCTGGATCTCGGCGCTGGGGGCTTTCTTCTTGAGCGCCTCCATCAACTTCTTCTGGATCTCGCGCAGCCGCTTTTCGGCCTGGGACAGCTTGCCGTCTTCCAGCCGGAGCGCCGTTTCCCACAGCATCTTCTGGACTTCGGCAATGGTGTCGAAGCCAGGCTGGCTGCGGAGCATCTTGGCCATCGCCTGGATCGAGAGGAAGACCACGGTATCGTGATCGTAGGCCCCGGGGATGGTGCCGAGGTTGACCAGTTCGTCCTGCACGTCGTCGCGGGATTTGGGGTCAGAAGAAAGCCTCTTGCGCAGAATCACCAGGGCGCGCGCCACCGGGTGGCGGAAATGCCGCTGGGGCAGGGTCACGGCGACGGAATCGCTGACCCCGTGCTGGCCCGCCGCGTCCTTGGCGACGATCTGCACATAGACTTCCAGCCCGGCCCAGGGGTGTGCCGTCAGGTCATGATAGCTGGTTTCCTTGACGTCCTTGATGTTGGAGCCGGGAAGCGGCAGGTCGCGGGTTTCCGAAACATTCAGCTTGGCCAGCATGGCCTCTTTTTCGGCCGCGGATTTCTCGTCCGCGTCCTTGTCGGTTTTCTTTTCGTCCTTCTTCGGCTTGAGGATGAGGCCGGGAATCTCATCCTTGACCTCCTCGCCGCCGGCCCGCGCCCGGCGCAACACCAGCTTGGCCTCGACGAAGCCGTAATCGTCATTGCCTTCGAGGTCGATCCTGAGCGCGCCGCGCGCGGAGCGGCCGGGATCCTCGCCAAAGCTGACCGCGGGCGGTTGATCGGGCACGACATAAACCGGCCAAGAGCCGATTTCGCGCCCGCCCTGGATGACGCTGATCTTCTTGACGTCGGGCAGCGCGTCGACCTTGGCAGTCAGCTTGTAGGTGGCTTCGGCCACCGGTTTGAAGTCGCTGTCGAGCGCGCCCATCTTGATGCTGGGCGTGCCCCAACCGCCCGAAAGCTGGGCCAGGATGGTGGCGCCTTCGGGGATGGCGATGGGGCCGGGGATGCCGGTGGCGGGGACTCCGCCGGTGGAGGCCAAGAGCGGGGCCGGCTTGCCGTCCTGGCGCCGGTCCCGGCCGGCGGTCAGGAAGATCGGGGCGGCCCCGGTATAGGCCGGTGGGGTGATCCAGATATCGACCACCGCCGGGCCCTTGACGATTCCGCCGACTCCCGGCGCCAAGGCGCGGGCGATGCGGTTGGTGGCGTCGCCCCAGGCGATGGTGAGGCCGATGGCAAGGATCAGGATCAGCAGCCCGCGGACCGCCCAAGGGTCGCGCCGGGCCAGGCCGGGAGAGGGGAAACCCACCCGCAGGCCACGGATCTTTTCGATGCTGCGCAACTTGTGAAGGCGCCACAGGAAGCGGGTCGCGGGGTCTTCTCCGCCGCTGGCAAGCCGATCCCGCAACAGGGTGAGCGGTCGGTGCAGCAGGCCCGTGGAGCTTTCGATGCGCCGCTGCCCGGCGCCGCGGTCGGGCACGGCCAGGGCGCCGATGCCGTGCCAGAGGGCATAGGCCAGGGCGGCGACGAACAGGATCAGCACGGCGGCATGGAGCCAGATGGGCAGCGCCGGCAGGATGTCGAACAGGGCAAGGGCGATGAAGGCGCCGCCGATGCCCGCTGCCGGCCACAGGGCGGGCCACAGCCGCTCCCAGGCCAGCGCCATTCTGGCAAGCGCAAGCTTCCATCCGAGATGGCGCAGCTCACGTTCGGTGTCTTCAGGCAGATGCTCTGGACCGTCCGGGTCCTGGAATTCTCTTTCGCCACTCATGGCACACCGGGCCTCATTCGTTGCGGTCCCTCGACCGCCTCGTTACCGGCTTCGCCATCCCCTCCCTCGGGGTCCGGGTGCCGGCGCCCGGTTATTGGGATCAGGACCCCAACCAGTCGGGAATCCTATCCGCCCCCAGCAGTTCCGCCAGACTTTGGCGGGGCCGGATGACGGCAAATGCGTCATCCCTGACCAAGACTTCCGCAACCAGCGGCCGGCTGTTGTAGGTCGACGCCATGACGGCGCCGTAGGCTCCGGCCGACCGGATCGCAAGAAGATCGTCGCATTTTAGCACGGGAAGGGCACGATCGTGTCCAAAAATATCGGCGGTTTCGCACACCGGTCCGACCACGTCGACGGCCGTCAAAACCCCGCCTGCCGGGGGTTCGGCGACCGGGACAATGCCGTGCCAGGCGTCATAGAGCGCGGGGCGCATCAGATCGTTCATGCCGGCGTCCACCACCACGAAATTCTTGGCCGTGCCTTCCTTAACGTACAAGACACGGGTTAACAGAATCCCTGCGTTTCCGGCAATCATGCGGCCCGGTTCCAGTACCACCTCGACGTCGAGATGCCCGGTGGTGTCCTTGACCATGGCGGCGTAGTCGGCGGGCGGCGGCGGAACCTCTTCTTGATAGGGGATGCCGAGACCGCCGCCGAGGTCCACGCGGCGGATGTCATGGCCCTCGGCGCGCAAGCTTTCGACCAGCTCGGCGACCAGGGAGAAGGCATCGCGGAACGGCATGAGGTCGGTCAATTGCGAGCCGATATGCACCGCCACGCCGACCACTTCCAGGCCCGGCAGCCCCGCCGCCTTGGCATAGACCTCCGACGCCAGGCTGAGATCGATGCCGAACTTGTTCTCCTTGCGCCCGGTGGTGATCTTCTCATGGGTCTTGGCATCGACATCGGGATTGACGCGCACCGCGATCGGCGCCGTTGCGCCCTTTTCCGCGGCCACCGCGGAGATCAGCTCCATCTCGGCCACCGATTCGACGTTGATCTGGCCGATGCCGGATTCGAGGGCCAGGGCGATTTCCTCCCGGGTCTTGCCGACCCCGGAAATGACGATCTTTT
>JAHEKA010000109.1 GCA_024638585.1 Rhodospirillales bacterium | reverse complement strand
CCTGTGGACCCGCCTGGCTCCGGACCCGTTGCGGGGCGGGGGTATGGGATCGGCGCCGGTCACCGTCCGATGGGAAGTGGCGGCGGATGAGGCTATGCGGAAGGTGGTGCGCCGCGGCACCACCACGGCCCGACCCGAGTTTGCCCATGCGGTTCACGTGGAAGTCGCGGGGCTCGCACCCCGGCGCTGGTATTGGTACCGCTTCGACGCCGGTGGCGAGGTCAGCGTCACCGGTCGGACCCGGACCGCGCCGGCCTTGGGCGAGTCCCTCGACCGGTTCCGCTTCGCCATCGCCTCCTGCCAGAACTATCAGCACGGCTACTACACCGCCTATCGCCACATGGCGGAGGACGAGATCGACCTGGTGGTGCATCTCGGCGACTACATTTACGAGGGCGGGGTGAAGGAAGGCCTCCCCCGCAGCCATGACGGCGCCGAAGTGCGGACGCTCGCGGGTTACCGCGAACGTTATGCGCTCTATAAAATGGATCCCGATCTGCAGGCGGCCCACGCCGCCTTTCCCTGGTGTGTGGTCTCCGACGATCACGAGGTCGACAACAATTACGCAAATGACCGCGAAGTCCGCCACCGGGTATCACCGGCTGCCTTCATGCGGCGGCGGGCAGCGGCCTATCGGGCTTATTTGGAACACATGCCCTTCCGCCGAGCGCAGATGCCTCGGGGGCCGCATATGCGGCTTTATCGCGGCCTGGACATCGGTGGCCTGATTGATCTCAACCTGCTGGATACAAGGCAATACCGGACCGACCAGCCCTGCGGCCAAACCCGGGCCAAGTGGAAGCCGCGGTGCCTGGATGCCCTTGCAGCCGGTGCCACCATGCTGGGGCGGGAACAGGAAGCCTGGCTTTATGGTCGACTTGGTGCCGGCCGGGCGCGCTGGTCGGTGATGGCACAGCAGGTACCGATCATGCAGCGCATGCGGATGATCGATGGCGAGCCCCGCTACAACATGGACAAGTGGGACGGTTACAAGGCCGCCCGCGACCGGCTTCTGTCGACTGCCCGTCACCACAGGGTGCGGGGATTTGTGGCGCTGTCCGGCGATGTCCATTCCGCATGGGCGGGCACGTTACTTGCCGATTTTCAGGATCCCGAATCACCGGCGCTGGGGAGCGAATTCGTGACCACGTCGATCAGTTCCAAGGGGGATGGCAAGGATATGCGCCGCAGTGCGCGCAAGATGCTGTTCGCCAACCCGGGCATCGCCTTTTACAACGGGCGGCGGGGTTATGCCCGCTGTACGGTCACGCCGGATGCCTGGCGCACCGACTACCGGGTGGTGCCCCATGTCAGCAGACCCGGCGCGCCCATCCGCACCGAGGCCAGCTTCGCCGTGGCCCATGGCCGGCCCGGCCCTCAGCCCATTTGAGCCGCATCAACTAGCGCCCGGGGTCCACCGGGGCAGTCACCCCGGGCGGTGACGTGGTCCGCGAATTATCCGGAACGACTGCAACAGGTTTGCCGTAATTGGCGATCAGGATGACGGCGAGTGTGGCTGCCACGAGGAGGCCGCTGAGGGAAATAGGGACCCAGAACAGGCGGCGGGCGATGGAGCCGGGCGCCAGGTACCGCTTCGCCCACAGCACCCCGATGGCCAGCGCGCCCGCCAAGAACTGCCAGCCATAGAATGAGGTGATCTTGTTGAGGCCGCGGGTGAATCCGTCGCCCTTGGGCGCGGTCAGCGGTACCGCCGCAATCGACCACAGAAACGCCGCCGCCCACAGGGCGAACAGAATCCAGGCCAGTTTTCGTCCTGTTTGCTCGGTCAACCGGCGTCTCCTTTCGCCCCTTTAGTCTCCTGTGTCCCGTTCTGCCGCCCCACGACGGCTCCGGGAAATGCCGCTTTCCGGCGGCTCTCGCCGCGGTTAGTATCACCGGAAGCAGATCGGAAACAAGAAAGTGGCGGTGGGGCCTCTATCTAGCCACCATGTCGCCTGGCACCACGCGATCATGTCCAATTCTCCCGCATTCATTGAACGATTCGGCCTTTGGACCGACGATCAGGCGCGCGAGGCCGCGGCGCTGAAGCGCCGCGTGGAGGCGGAAAAGCCGACCCTGATCCGCCTGGTTTGGTCGGATTCCCACGGCTGGTCACGGGCCAAGGCGGTGACGGTGCCGGCCTTTCTCGGCGCGCTGGAGGCGGGGTACAACATCAACGTCGCCACCACCACCCTCGATTCGGCAAGTGCACGGACTTTCAGTTCGTTCACGCGGGGCGGCGGCATGGGGCTCGACGAAATGACGGGCTCGCCCAACATCCGCATCGTGCCCGACCCCGGCACTTACCGCACGCTGCCCTGGGCGCCGGGCATCGGCTGGGTGTTGTGCGACGAATATTTCAACACCGGCGTGCCCTACCATTTTTCCCAGCGCCATCTGCTCCGTCGCCAGCTCGCGCGGCTGGCCGAAAAGGGCATGGATGCCGCCGTCGGCCTGGAGGTCGAATGGTACCTGTTCCGGGTGGGAGAGGAGCTTGGGCCCGAGCACCTGAGCATCCCCGGCACCCGGGCCCGGCCGATCGGCACCCGGCCGGTGGAGCCGGGCTATTCCTATCATTCGGAATCCAATATGGACCTGATGCAACCGGTCCTGTCGGAGCTGGCCGAGGCGTTTGAAACGCTGAACCTGGGCCTGCGTTCGGTTGAGAACGAATTCGGTCCCGGCCAGGTGGAATGTACCTTCGCGCCAAAGCGGGGAATGGCGGCGGCCGACGACCTCTTGCTGTTTCGCACCGCGACCAAGCAGGTCTGCCGGCGCTTAGGGTACGTTGCGACCTTCATGTGCCGGCCCGGGCCGGGCGGTTACTATTCGTCCGGCTGGCACCTGCACCAGTCGCTGGTGGATGCCGAAACCGGCTCCAATGCGTTCGCGCCGATGGGTGAAGACGATGGAGACGCGCCGCTTTCGGCGTTGGGCATGAACTACCTCGGCGGATTGATGGCCCATGCGGTGCCGTCGACCGTATTCACCACGCCCACGGCCAACGGGTATCGGCGTTTCCAGCCCAATTCGCTGGCCCCGGACCGGGTGTGCTGGGCGTACGATCACCGGGGCGCCATGCTGCGGGTGCTGGGTTCCGTTGGGGACCCCGCGGCGCGCATCGAGAACCGCATGGGCGAGCCCGCCGCCAATCCTTATCTCTATATCGCCTCGCAGATCGCGGCCGGTCTGGACGGGACAGAGAACGGACTCGATCCCGGTCCGCCGAGCGACGAGCCCTACACCGCGGACCGACCGGTGCTGCCGGGCACCTTGGCGGCGGCGCTGGACGCGCTCGATGCCTCGGATTTGTTCCGGAAGGCCTTTGGGGATGTGTTTATGGACTATTATCTTGCGCTCAAGCGCAATGAGCTCGGTCGGTTCGTGGCGGCCCTTGAGGCCGACGGCAAGACCCTTGCCGAACCCGGCGAGGATATCACCGCCTGGGAGCAGAATGAGTATTTCGACTTTTTCTAAGGGACCGCGACCGGACTTGGCGGAGGCTGCGATCCGGGCCGGAGAGGAATGATATGGCGAGAGGAACAGGATTGACGAATGCGCCCGGTGTTTGGGATTGGGACGCTCTCGTGCAAGACGATCGGGTGCACCGGTTGCTCTATACCGATCCCGCCATCTTCGATGCGGAGATGAGTTCCGTCTTCGGCGGGACCTGGACCTATGTTGCCCATGAGAGCCAGATCCCCTCGAATAACGACTTCATCACCACGCGCCTGGGTCTCCGCCCGATCATCGTGCTGCGCGATCGCGATGGGGTGACCCGGGCGCTGTTCAACCGCTGCACCCATCGGGGCGCCACCGTCTGCCGCCAGGCCCAGGGTTCGGCCCGGGTGTTCCAGTGCGCCTATCACGGCTGGACGTTTTTCAATACCGGTGAACTCAGCGGCGTGCCCTGGCCCGATGGTTATGCCACCGATCTCAAGGACGAACAGTACAATCTCGCCCAGGTGCCCCGGCTCGAAACCTATCGCGGTTTTATCTTCGCCACCCTCAACGCCGGCGCGGTGCCGCTCACCGAGCACCTCGGACCGATGACGGAGATTATCGACCAATGGCTCGACCGCCATCCCGGGGGTCGCGTCAAGCTGTGTGAGGCCAACCGGCTGAAATACAAGGGCAACTGGAAGCTCGCCTATGACAACGCGGCGGACGGGTACCACGTGAAGTTTTCCCACCGCTCGCTGCTAGAGATGGAAAACCGCCTCAAGGAGGGCGATGAGAAGGGCATGTCGTTCTACAAGGACGCCCCCGACGAAGCGCCCATGTATGTCCAGTACCTCGGCAACGGAAACCATTTCAAGGACAAGCGGCCCAATGTCGAGGACCGCCCCGGCGCGCTGTGGGACATCGAAGGCGCGCATCCCGGGATGGAGCATTTCGAATCCTCGATCCGCCAGCGCCTCGGTGACCGGGCGGAGATCGCGCTGGATCTCGCCGCGTCGGAGCCGGTCAATATCAACATTTTTCCCAACCTTCTGATCCTCGGCAACCATATCCAGGTGTTGCAACCCCAAGCGGTGGATGAGACCGACAGCACCTGGTACGGCACTGCGGTGATCGATGAGGAAGACACCCTCGAAGGCGCGGTGGAGGAGGTCAACACGCTGCGCATGCGGACCATGGAAAGCTTTCCCAATTTCGGCGAGGTCGACGACGCCACAAACTTCGAGGAGATCCAGCGCGGCCTCGCGGCCGAGGAGGACCCCTGGGTCTACATGCACCGGGGGCTCGGCATTCCGGGCCGGGTGAAGACTGATGACCGCGGGTTGATCACCGCCCCGGCGACCGACGAGGTCTTCATGCGGGAAACCTACCGCTACTACAAGGAGCTGATGGCCGATCCGCCGACGCTCGAAATCCGGCGCGCTCCATAGGTTTCGTCATGGCCAGTTCACCCGATCCCTCGCGCTCCTCCCATTACGTCACCGACGCGTATTACGCGGACTTGGTGGTGGATTTCACCGATTGGCAGGCCGATGACAGGCTGATCACGGAGGCGGCGACGCGCGAGGCCTGCCGCGCATTCCTCGAGCACGAGGCGCGGCTTCTCGACACCCATCGGTTTGAGGACTGGTTGCGCCAGTTCACCGGCGAATGCCTCTATTGGGTGCCGGCCACACCACGGGGCGGCGACCCGCGCCGCGAGGTCGCGGTGTGTCTGGACGACCGCAGGCGGCTGGAGGATCGGGTCTATCGGCTGCGCACCGGCGCCGCCTGGTCGCAGTTGCCCGCCTCCCGCACGGCGCGTTTGGTGTCCAACGTGGAGCCGTTCGCGACCGCAACCGACGACATCCTGATGGTGCGCTCCAACTTCACCCTCCATGAGTTCCGTGCCGGGGAAAGCCAGCTGTTGGCGGGCTGGTGCGCCCACCGGTTGCGCCGCACCGCATCCGGGTTCGAAATCCTGGTCAAGCAAGTCAATCTGCTCAATTGCGATCAAAACCTCCGCAATCCAAGCATCATCATCTGAGCGACGGACACCGGGATATACGGGGGTCGGCTAGAGGATCGCGCCCAGCGGCCGAATTTCCATGTCACGCTTCGTTGCGAATCGTTATACGCTCGGGGGCTGCAGTGCCGACGGCGTCCCGGGTCGAGAACCATCGCCCACTCGCCGCCGGTGGCGCGTTCGGTGAGGGAATGGCTGGAGTAGGGTATGGGAAGGTTTATCTGTTTGGTATTTGCCGTCTTGGTGCTTGGCCTTCCGACTCCGGCCCATGCCCAGGAGAAAGTCGATCTGGAACTGATCCTGATGGTCGATGGTTCGGGAAGCGTCGACGATGACGAGTTTATCCTCCAGCGGCTGGGTTATGCCCAGGCGCTGCGAAACCCCCGGGTGCTCTCCGCCATCCGCAACGGCCCCCTCGGGCGGATCGCGCTCGCCTATGTTGAGTGGAGCGGGCCCGACCTCAAGGTGCCCATCGTCCCGTGGATGGTCGTCAAGGACGCGGCGTCGATCGAAAAGGTGGCCAAGCTTCTGGAGAAGACACCGCGGCAGCTCTTCGGCGGGGGGACGGCGATCGGCGACGCCATCCTATACGGCGCGCGTTCGATCCAGGCCAACGCTTTCGACGGCAAGCGGCGGGTGATCGACCTGTCCGGCGATGGCCCGGACCGTAACGGGCTGCCGGCGGTCTTCGGCCGGGATCGGGCGGTTGCCGCGGGTATCACCGTGAACGGACTACCGATCATCGGCGAGTTCGGCGGGCTCGACGTGTTCTTTCTCGACAATGTGATCGGCGGGCCCGGGGCGTTCTCGATTCCCGCCAAGACCTTCAAGGATGTCAACGCGGCGGTCCTGACCAAGCTGATCCGCGAAATATCCGACTTGGAGACGCAGCCCCATCGTCGCCACGCGCGGCGCACCGTGCGGGCGGTTCCACGCCCGTCAGAGTCCTCTCTTCCGTAAGGAGTTCCCATTGACCGCTGTCGCCGAAAACTTGCGCCGGGATGCCCGGATCGTCGGCCTGATCAGCCTGGGCCACCTGCTCAGCCATGTCTACATGTTGGCCTTGCCGCCATTGTTCCCGATCCTGCGCCAAGAACTGGGCTTGAGCTATGTTGAGCTCGGTCTCGCCATGACGGTCTTCGCCGTCGCCACGGCCAGCCTGCAGACCCCGATGGGATTCCTGTGCGAACGGTTCGGGTCCCGCCTGATCCTGATCGCGGGTCTGGTGGTCAATGCGGTAGCGGTCGGGTTGATGGCCTTCGCCGAATCGCTGTTGGGTCTTTGCGTGTTGATGGCGCTGGCCGGGGTCGGCAGTTCCGTGTTCCATCCGGCTGATTATTCGATCTTGTCGGGAACCGTCGCCGAACACCGGCTGGGGCGCGCCTTTGCCATCCATACCTTCGGCGGTGCGGCAGGCTTTGCCCTGGCCCCGGTCATCATGGTCGGTCTGACCGCGGCCTTCGATTGGCGCAGCGCCCTGATGATCGTGGGCTCCGTCGGCGTCGTCGTCGCCCTATTGATTATGGCGTCTTCCGGGGTGATGACCGAGGGGGCGGGTAAGAAGAAGGCGGGGGGCGGCATCAGCCTGCGTGAGCTTTTGACCTCCCGGCCGATCCTGATGTTTTTCCTGTTCTATGCCGGCAGTGCCGGGGCCAATGTCGGGATCAATCAGTTCGCCGTTGCCGCCATGACGGAGATCTACGCGGTGCCCCTGGCGCTGGCGAACACGGTGCTGACGGTCTACCTGTTTGCGGTGATGGTGGGCGTCCTGCCCGGCGGCTGGGCGGCCGACAAGACAAGAAACCATGGGCTCTTGATCGTCACCGGGTTCGC
>JAHEKA010000108.1 GCA_024638585.1 Rhodospirillales bacterium | reverse complement strand
AGGTAACCATCTCTTAACGGGAATCCCGCTATTTTTGGTGGTTCAATGGCCTGGGCCCGGGATGCGACAGGGGCCGGTCCGGCAAACGCGGCGACGGCGGGAGCTCCAACACCGTGAGCAGCCCAGAAAACGTGAAATTCGACTTCGAGAACCGTGTGTTCGCGGTCGAAGGCGCCGTCTTTCGCAAGACCAGCAGCGGCGAGGTTGCGCTCTACGTCTCCATGGGCGAGACGGTCGGCGCGGTCCCCATCAAGCAACTGCGGTCGGTGTTCGAGATCGAGGCGGAGTCCGAGGACGAGAAGCTCCTCGAATACGCCATCGACGGTCTCGAATACGTCCGGGAAATCCACCCCGGAGATTCCGTCCCGCTGGAAGTCTTGACCGGCGAAGCCTCGTGGATGGTTGATGAAAAGTACCTCTTCGCCGCCAAGGCGCGAATCACCATGCAGCTGATCGCCTGGCTTACCAAGGAAGAGCTCGAGTCCAGCGACCCGAAAAGTTTCCTTGAGCGGGCGGACGATCCCGAAACCAAGAAACTTGTGCAGGAAGCCTTCAGCGAGGTCGCCGAATCGCTCGGCTACGGCAAGGAAAAGCGCGAGGACGTCGTCCAGCTGGTCGACCGCTTCGCCCAGGAAATGTCCTATGTCGAAGCGTTACGCGATCAGTTGGGGCAGATCCTCGAGATCGCCAAGAAGCTGAAGGAGCTTTACAAGGTCCACCGCAGCGATTCCAACCTGGGCGAAGCCATCACCCGGTGCAACACCCTGCTGGAAAAGCCGGTGCGGACGCTCTTCAAGAAGTTTCCCGCCCTCGACGACGAGGTCGGCGACGTACTTAACACCCTGCGCTATTACGACACCAAGGTGGAACTGGTGCGCAAGGTCCGCGACGAACTGCGCCAAGTTTACCTGATGTGGGAAGACCTCATGACGGTTTGGGCCGAGAGCGATACCACCAACCCGACCGAGGCGGAACACGTCATCCGCGAGACCTACCGCTTTGCCGCCAAGCATTTCGTGCAGACCGACAACTGGTCGCTCTCCGCCTGACGCGCTGCCCGGCGGCGCGCCGCCTCCCCGGTTTGCCGTCCCCTTCGGGCCCGCGCCGGCCCCTCTACAGTCCTTAGTCTCGTATTCCCCTGAACCATATTCCCTTGGTCTCCGCAAGGCCCGGCGATAGACTTCCGCGAAAGCAGCCGAGCGGAGGTTCCATGGACACCACCGAACTCCTCGCCGCCATCAACCTGCTGGCACAGCGGTTGGAACACACGCCTGAGGACCTACACGAGGTTCATTTCAAGGTGAGGGAAATGATCGACGAGATCAAAGCCACAGGCATGCCGCCGCCGGACGACCTGGTGGAATTCGAAAGAGACCTCGCAAAGCGCGTCGACGAAGCCGGCAGTTGAGCCCGACCGCGCTTGCCTGGGACCGCTTTCGGCCCCACCGGCGCGGCGCCGATTGATACGCCCAGGCACACGATCCGTGCTATGAGAGCGGCTCCTCACGGAGAATCGACACAATGGCGCTGCAGCCCGTCTACCTCGATTACATCCAGACCTGCGTCGACGGCACGTTGGGCGGGCTCGCGGGCAAGCGCATGCTGGAACTCGGCGACCAGGTCATCAAGGCCGACGGCATCGGGGAAACCACGGGAAAGGAATACTTCGGCAACCGGGGTGTGGAGCATGTCTCCTTCGATTTGAACGGCGAGCACGGCGCACTTCCGATCGACCTGGGCCAAGAGATCGATGACCCGCAATGGCGGGATGCCTTCGACATCGTCACGAATTCGGGCACCACGGAACATGTCGAACCCCTCGAGGCGCAGCACACCTGCTTCATGAACATCCATGACTGTCTCAGGGTGGGTGGGGTTTCCATCCACCTGGTGCCGGACCTGGAGGAGCTGGAGCAACGCGGGCGCTGGAAGAATCACTGCAACAATTACTATACCGCGGGCTTCTTCGAGACCCTCGCCGCCCTCAACGATTACACCCTGGTCTCCTCCGAAGTGATCAACGGGCTCAGATGCGCCTGCCTGCGCAAAGATTCCGATGCCCCCTTCACCGATGACCGCGAGGCCGTGCTGGCCGGCATCGGCCGGCGCAGCGGCGGCGTGGTCTATTCCGGCATCAACACCCACCCCCTGGTCAGCCCCTTTGCCAGCCTGTACCGGCGCATCGCCATCGCCGCCTCTCGGCTGAGCCGCGGCTAGCCCTCTCCGCCCGGCACCCGGGCAAAACACATCTGGCGGGCCTCCCGCCTTCCCTCGTCTCCCCGGTCTCCATCGCAACCCATCAGCATGGAACCGGCAGCGGCCTCCCGCGTTCAATCCTGTGTAGGCAAGACACCGAGAAGGAGACCCGACATGTCTGTTCCGAAACTCAATGCCGCTCTCGCGTTTGTCGCAACATTGGCACTCACGGCGGGCACTGCCGCCGCTGACGGCAGCCTTTCGGGCAGTCGCGCGAAGGCGGATCAAACCGCCGCGCTTTCGAACGACAAGGTCATCGTGATCGATGCGCCGGATCTGCGCCGGGTGCGCAAGGACCTTACCGGCCCTCGTTTCACCACCCTGATCGGGGAGGAAATCTACAGCAATTCCGGCAAACTGATCGGCGAGATCGAGGACTTCGTGATGGCGCGCGGCGGGCAGATGTATGCCGTCATCGATACCGCCAAGGGACCGATCCAGAAACTGCTCTCCATGGGCGACGACGAGATGGTGATCCTGCCGCTTCGGGAATTGCGCCGGGCGGTCAAGCCTGGAGCCAATTCCGCGGCCAAGTAACCATCCGGGCGCCGGCACTGCCGGCCGCCGAACTCATCGCCACCCATCAGCAAAAGGAGTTCGTCATGTTACGTAAGATCGCGCTTTCCACCTCTCTCGCCGTGGCGTTGTTCGCCATGGCCGCCTGCGGGTCCACGCCGACCGAACGCGGCGTCACCGGTGCAGGCCTTGGTGCCGCCGCCGGCTACGCGGTGGGCGCGCCGATTGTCGGCGCCGTTGCCGGCGGTGCCGCCGGCGCTTTCACCGAAAAGGACGACATCAATCTGGGCGAACCCATCTGGGACTGGGACTGACCCGCGAACGCCCGCTTCAAAGTTCTCGCGCGGCACTGGCCCCCACAGCATCGCCGCGCTCCCCCGCCCCGGAGCCCTGTCCGGGGCGGGTCCCCTTTTTCCACCAATCCCCTTGCCTCCGCCCGATATGCTGCGAGCGTCCACTGCCGGCAGTGCGCGGCGTATTCCTGAGCGCCGAATGCCGTGCCTGCGGGAGCGCCGGAGAACCTGAGAGCCGGCCATTAAATATAGTTTTAAGGTTAAAATAGGCCATGGTAAATAATTAGTTAAAATGTTAAGTATTATTAACGATATATACAATTTGAGATTTATTTAATTGGAATTAACCTGCTTCCTTACTATATATATTCCCCAGTCAATCAGCATGAAGGAGACGGAAATGTTCCCCCGAACGACACGATGGATCAGGAAGATCCGGCAGGATAAGGCAGGCGTAACGTCGCTGGAATACGCCATCCTTTTCGGGGGCGTGGGCTTCCTGATCGTGCTGGGCAGCTTCAAATATATCGCACCGGGGATCAGCGACCGTCTCGGCAATGCCTTCAATCCTGAGGTCGTGCTGAGCGCCGGGCTTTGTGCCGCTCACAACAAGGGTGAGAAAGAAGGCACCGGCAATTGCGGCGTCGGCCTGGGCGGCGGCGGCGGCAACGGCACCCCCAACGAGGGCAAGGGCAAAGGTCCCGGCCCCGACAAAGAGAAGTACGACAACCCCGGCAAGGGGAACAAGTGAGGCGTAAAGGATCCCTCCCCTGACGGATCCCGTGCCCCTGCCGGTGACCGAGTAGGGCAAAAGGACACAAAACGAAGCCCGGGGCTCAAATCCCGGGCTTTTTGCCGTTCAAGGGACGGACGCGCGACGCCAGCGGCACCGTGGGCCACTGCGTCCTGAAATCGCTGAGAAGTGGATGGCGCGCCCGGGAGGATTCGAACCCCCAACCTCCTGATCCGTAGTCAGGTGCTCTATCCAGTTGAGCTACGGGCGCCCGGTGCCATATCGCGGGACGGTCTATGGCCGCGAAGGCCCGCGAGGCTACTCAAAAGCGCCTCCTTTGGCAAGCGGCGGAACGCGTGGGCCGCCGGTTCTTTTCCTGTCCCGCCCCTGGGCGCTTTTTCCGCGCGCGCCGCGGCGTCCGCGGCCTTGGCGGCCGAGACGAGGGCTCCGAGCAGTGCAGCGAAGGACTTGTCTTGTTAAGGGGGTTGTGAAAAGGTTCCAACTCCCATAGAAAAGTGCACACAACAAAAAGCAGTCTCATTTGGGGTGCATACCTACGCGCTAGGAATAGGGATGGATTTTCCATGACCCGCATAACAACTCGCGCCGTGATATTGGCCACGGCAATGTCGCTCGGCGCCTGCTCTTTCGTATCCGACAACCTGTTCCCCAATTTCGGGGGCGACGATCCGGCGGCCCCGCCGGACGGTCAGCCGATGGTTCGGCCGAACTCGGGCCAGGCTCCGACCGCGGGAACGACGGCGAAGCCCCCGAGCAATCCGCAAATGGCCGCTGCACGCGCCCGGGGCGCCAGCCCGAACGTGCCGCCCACGCCGCCGCAGATGGGGAGCTCATCCTTCCAGCCGCCGGCGGTGACGCCGGGCAGCCCCACGGGAACCGTCGTCGGCGCCAAGGTGGCCCAGATCCGCGGCGAGCTCAGCAAGCTTCAGGCTCGGATCAACCAGCACAACCAGCAGCTTCAGGGCCTGCGCGCCCAGACCATCGGGCATGCCCAGGGCTATCACGGTACGGTCGCGGCCATCAATTCGCGACTGCAGGTGGGCACCACACCGGGCAACCCGGTGCTGCTGACCCAGTGGAATTCCGCCCAGACCCAGCTCGACGGCATTTCCCGCGACATCGCCCTGATGAACTCGCTGTCCAACCGGGTGGCCGCCGATTCGTCGACCTCGGGCTATCTGCTGGAAACGACACGCGCGACCTACGGGCTTTCCGGCGCCGTCGATCAGGACCACCAGCAACTCGCCATCCTCGAAGATGAGGTCAACCGGACGACGGTTCTGGTCGATCGCCTGCTCAATGAGCTGGCCGACGACGTCAACCGCCAGTCGGCCTATGTCGGCCAGGAACGCAAGAATCTCACGACCCTGTCGATCGCCATCAAGAACGGCGAGCTGATGGGCTCGAGCCTCGCCAACCGGGCCTTCGGCAGCGGCTTCCAGGGCCGGGCCGCGGTAGGCGGCTCCGCCGCCGTGGTGTCGGGCAGCCGCCGGCCGCTGGTGGTCATTCGCTTCGACCGGCCCAAGGTGGAATACGAACAAGCGCTCTACACCGCGGTGTCCCGCGCGCTGGAGCGCCGGCCCCAGGCCGGGTTCGACGTGGTCGCCGTGGCCCCGGGCCAAGGCTCTGCCGCCCATGTCGCGCGCGGCGCCAACGCCGCCCGGCGCAGCGCCGAAAGCGTGCTGCGCTCGCTCACTTCCATGGGCCTGCCGCCGAGCCGCGTCAATCTCTCGGCCGGCACCTCGGGCGAGGCACAGACCGCCGAGGTTCATCTCTACGTCCGCTAAAGCGTGACCGATTCAGGGATCGAGGGCCGCCCCCGGGGCGGCCCTTTTTCCGTGGCGGCCCCGGCCTCGGGGCGCGCGCGCAGCCTTTGACACCCGCCCGCCGGGGAGGGACAATAGCGCCGCAACCGGGCGTTCCGCGCAGGGCCCCCAAGGAGGACACAGCCATGACCCGCGATTTCGAAGACCATTGCTGGCAGGACGTCATCCCCGCCGACGAGCTTGAGGTGTATCGCACGTTTTTCGGACGCCAGGTTCAGGGCATCGGTCCCCGGCCGGCGCTGCTTGCCATCGACCTCTACAAGAAGGTTTACCGTGGCGGCCCCGGCCCGGTGGTCGAGATCAACAAGGCCCACCGCGGCGCCTGCGGCGATTACGCCTGGGACGCGATCGAGCCCACGGTGAAGCTGTTCACCGCGGCCCGGGCCGCCGGCCTCCCGGTGATCTACACCACCGGTTCGGGCGCCGATGCGGTGTCCGCCACCAACCGGCAGAAATCCGGCGAGGCGATCGGCGACGGCTACGATATCAAGGAAGAGTTCGCGCCCGAAGACGGCGACCTGGTGATCCGCAAACAGCGGGCGTCCGGGTTCTACGGCACCCCCTTGGTCGCGCATCTCAACCTGATGGGCGTCGAAAGCCTGATCATGTGCGGCGAAAGCACGTCGGGCTGCTTGCGCGCCTCGGTGGTGGATGCGTTTTCCGCCGGCTATCACGTGGTGGTAGCCGAGGAATGCTGCTTCGACCGTTCGCTGGTGAGCCACAAGCTGTCGCTGTTCGACCTGCACCACAAATATGCCGACGTCATGCATGTCGACGAGGTGGTTGCCGGCCTTCAGGCTATGGCGGGCCGCGAAGCGGCGGAATAGGACGGATCGCAAAGCGGCGGAGCAGAGAAGAAAGCGTCAGCAAAGAAGGAGACGACCATGGCCAGCCAGCGCCTTCCGGTGTTTCAGAAATTCATCGACGATCTGCGCCAGGCCTTCGCCGATGGCCCCGATACAAAGGCGGCCATGGAGAAGACCCAGAGCCTTTTAGAGGGTCTAGTCAAGGACGAGGGCCTGAGGGCGCATTCCAAGGACTGGCCGTCCACCGAAGGGCACAAGAACCTTTTGCTGTACGAGGACCCCGATTACGGCTTCGCCATCAATGCCGTGGTGCGCACCCCCAACCGCAAGGGCGGCATTCACGATCACGCCCATGCCTGGACCGCCTATGGCCTGTTGGACGGCGTGGAGAAGCTCGAGCGCTACTCGCGCGTCGATGACGGATCGAAGGAGGGCTACGCCGAGATCAAACTTGACAGCGTTTCCGAAAGCGGGCCCGGCACCGTCGACCTGGTGCCGCCCTACGACATCCATTCGGAAAAGGGCGGGCCGGGCCGCTCGGTCGCCGTGATCGTGCGCTCCGAACGCTTGGTGGGCCGCGTCCTGCAGGGCCGCTACGATCCCGAGGCCAAGACCACCCATCAGGGCGAAGGGCCGACCCAGGTTCCGTTCGAACTGGCCTGATCCGTGGGCGCCGCCCGCGGCAAACGCCAGGGACATATCGATGACGGACCAGTCAATCACCCTTGAAGCGACGCCGCTCCATCCCCTGTTCGCGGCACGGATCGAGGGCATCGACATGCACGCGGCCGCAAGCCCGGCTGTGATTGACGCGTTGGTCGCGGCAATGGACGAATACGCGGTCTGCGC
>JAHEKA010000107.1 GCA_024638585.1 Rhodospirillales bacterium | reverse complement strand
AATGGCTCAATCAGGGATCCAGGAGGAAAATGGCACCCCTCAGCAGCATGCCCGAGCCCGAAGATGGGCCCGACCTCAGCGCCTGCATAGCTGCGATTGCGGAAAGCAAGAGTCGGGACGCGTTCACACAGCTGTTCAATCACATGGCGCCACGGATCAAGGCCTATTGCCTGAAACGGGGCGCCAGCCCGGCCGAGGCCGAGGAGACGGCCCAGGAAACCATGATCCAGGTCTGGCGCCGGGCCGGCCAATATGATTCCGCGCGCGCGGCGGCAACGACTTGGATCTTTACCATCGCGCGGAACAAGAGGATCGACCTGTTCCGAAAGGAACAGCACCCCGAGGTGACAGCCGACGATCTGGTCCAGTCCATGTCCGATCCCGTGGATGCGGAAAGCTGGATGGAGCAGTCCCAAACAGGCGAGGCCCTGGCCCAAAAGATCAGAAGCCTTTCGCCGGACCAGGCCGAAGTGATCCACAAGGCCTTTTTCGAGGACAAGACCCATCAAGTGATTTCCGAAGAATTGGATGTGCCGCTTGGCACCGTTAAATCCCGCATTCGCTTGGCCCTGGCCAAGCTGCGGTCGTCGATGACGGAGTACGAAGGATGATTTGTTACCACCCCGAACACGAAATGCTGCTGGACTATGCGTCGGGCAGCCTGGAGGAAGAGCCCTCGCTCGTCGTCGCGGCCCACCTCGCGTACTGCGAACTGTGCCGCGGGGAGGTTCGATCCCTGGAAGATCTGGGTGCGCACCTACTTGATGAAGCCGGCTCCTCGGAGATGGAGACGGGTGCCCTCGATGCCGTCATGGAACGGCTGGACTCACCGATAGACGAGGACCCCAACGCCTTGCCGACGCTGAAGGACCCGGTGCTGCCCGGCCCCATCGCCCGCTACATCGGCACGGGATTAGACGGTTTGCGCTGGCGGCGGGTAGGGCCGCGGGTGGAGGAGGCGCTCCTGGTCACCACCAATGCCAAATTCAAGACCAGCCTGCTCCGCATCAAGCCCGGAACGGTGATCCCCAGCCACACCCATCGCGGGCGCGAATACACCCTTGTGCTGAAAGGCGGGATCGTCGATGACGAACGGCATTACCGGCGCGGCGACCTGATGCTGGCGGATTCCGAGCATGAACACCGGCCCGTCGCCGCCGAGGACGAAGAATGCATCTGCCTCGCCGTGCTCGACGCCCCGGTGCGATTCACCGGCTTCTTCACGCGGCTACTCAACCCCTTCCTGGGGGGATCTTCACCCCGATGACCGCCGGCTTTCGCACCGCCTGGATTATCGGTGCGAGTTCCGGGATCGGTCGCTGCGTCGCGGAGACGCTGGCCCGAGACGGGATCGCAGTCACCGCCAGCGCCCGCAGTGCGGACGCACTCAAGGCCCTGGCGGCGGCCTGCCCGCCGGGAATCATCACGCCCTTGCCCCTGGATATCACCAAGCCCCAAAATATTGCCCAAGCAGTCGCGGCAATGGAAAGCGACGGGGACCTTCCCGACGTCGTCGTTCTGACCGCGGCCGCCTACCAGCCTGCCGCCGCCGACGACCTGGATCCTGAGCTGTTCGCCGACATCGTCTCGGTCAATTACCTCGGCGCCGTAAACGTTCTGTCCGCCCTGCTCCCCAAACTGCTTGCCCGCGGGCGGGGCCACATCGCCATCACCGCCTCGGTCGCGGGCTATCGCGGCCTCCCGCTCGCTTCCGCCTATGGACCGACCAAGGCGGCACTGATCAATCTCTGTGAAAGCCTGCGACCGGAATGCGCCGCCCGTGGCGTGCATCTGCAGTTGATCAACCCGGGCTTCGTCAAGACCCCGCTGACCGACAAGAACCCCTTTCCCATGCCCTGCATGATCGCGCCCGAAACGGCGGCCCAGCGGATCTACCAGGGGCTTAAGAGCCGGCGCTTCGAAATAACCTTCCCCAAGCGATTCACCTGGGTGATGAAGACGTTGAAGCTGCTGCCCTATAGCATGTATTTCGTGGTGATCAACGCCGCGACCGGCGTCAGGAAACGGGCCGCTGAAAAGCGATCGTGATCCGCCCCAGCGTGATGCCCCATTTCCGCATTTCTGCGATGTTCAGCATCATCCCGCCATCGCGCAGGAACATACGGTCATCGAAATCGACTGCCCAGACCCGCTTTCCGATGGGCAGGCGCAATCGGTAAACCCAGCGCAATTCGCGTCCCTCGGACCTGCCGCGCGCCCTGCCGACGACATCATCCGCGCGCCCTTCGTATTCGACTTCAGACGTGCGAGCGACGGTCCAAGTGCGATGGGACCGTTCGCCGTCGTCGAAGGCGAAGGTCTCTTCCAGGATGCAGCCATCATCCGTAGGCCGCCCCTCGATGACGACGGAGAACTTGCGCCGCACCTTACCGAAACGATCTTCGACCAGACCTTCGGCATGGACCGGGCCGTCGAAGTAGTCTTCGATCCGGAAAATGTCGGGCGCGGTCATGACCATCGATTCACCGCTCCGGCAGGGAATTGGGATTTCTCGAATATCCACTGGCCGACATCTACGCGGCCGGCGTGGAATCCACCCTCGCAATAGGCGAGAAAATAGCTCCATAGGCGCTGAAACGCGTCGTCCATGCCCTCGGCGGCAAGCTGAGGCAAGGCGCCGGAAAAATTCTCGCGCCAGAGCCTAAGCGTCCTCGCATAGTGGGCTCCGAAAAGGAACTCGTCATTGAGCCGGAGCCCGGCTCGAGCCGCCTTGCCCGCGATAAGGGGCGCGGTCGGCAGCATGCCGCCCGGGAAGACGGCCGCGCGGATGAAGTCGGAGCCGCGACGGTAGCGTCCATAGGCCGCGGGATCGATAACGATGCTCTGGATTGCCGCGCGTCCACCCGGTACCAGGCATCGCGCCACGGTTTCGAAGTAGGTGGGCCAATATTCCTCGCCCACTGCTTCCAGCATTTCGATGGACACGACGTGATCGAAGGTGCCTTCGACCTTTCGGTAATCGAGCAGATGAAACGACAGTTCGTCTGAAAGGCCGGCCTCGGCCGCCCGTTTTCGGGCAAGCGCCAATTGCTCCGTCGAGAGTGTGATCCCGGTGACTCTTGCCCCGTATTCGCGGGCAGCGAACAGGGCGAACCCGCCCCAGCCGCAGCCGATCTCCAGCACATGGTCGCCGCGACGCAGGCCCAGTCCTTCCGCAATACGCTTGTATTTCGCTGCCTGCGCCTGTTCCAGAGTCATGTCCTGGTTTTCAAAAAGCGCCGCCGAATAGGTCCAACTGGCATCGAGCCAGGTGCGGTAGAAATCGTTCCCGATGTCGTAGTGATAAGCAATGTTGCGCCGGCTTCCGTTCAGCGTGTTGGCGCTGAGACGGGTTGCCACGTGGCGCAGGGGGCGAAGAAGCCGTGCTCCCAGGGTCTGGCGGGTGCCGCGATCGATGTTACAGGCCAGGAAAGCAACCAATGCCGGCAAATCCGGGCTGTCCCATTCGCCCCGCACATAGGACCAGCCCAGGCCGACATCGCCGTTCATGGCCATGGACAGGAGCGCACGCCAGCGATGCAAGATGATCCTGGCACTCGGGCCCGACGCCGCGCCCTTGAAGGTGATTTGGGCTCCCGTCGGCGTGACCACTGAAAGCCGGCCCGCACGGATGCGCCGGCCGGCTCGGCTCAGTAACAGGGTCAATGCATCGGCATCGCGGATCGCAATTTCCGCGGGCGCGGGACCGGGCTTGGCGATGGTGATCTGGCTCATAACGGGGCGGCTGTCTTCGGTTGGCACGTTGGTCTTGCAGCTTTTACGGCCGAAACACCGTATCGGATCACCCCGCTGGGCGATTTACCACGGTTTGCGGGCCCCGCTCCCGCGGCGGTTCCAGAGTTACATCATCGGCGGGCCGCTTGGGCTTGGCGTGGAACGACGCGCCCTTCAGCCAAAGCCGGACCGCATGCCAATGTATGGCCGTCATCACCCTGAGCGTCATGAACGGCATGGACAGCACCGCCGCCAGAAGTTCCCGGTCGGTGAAGGGCCGGCGCCGGCCGCGCAGGAGCGCCGTCAGGCCCGATCCGTCGGCGACCGATTCGCTGATGCGAAAGTCCAACTCCTCGCCCGGCGGAGTCAGGCGAAACCGGTAGAGGGCCGACATTTCAATAAAGGGGGAAACGTGGAAATTCTTGCGCGCGGTCTGGCGCACCACCCCATCGGCGCCCGGCACGGCAGGCAATAGGTATCCATGTAGTTCGCCAAACGTGTTGCGCACTTCGTGCAGGACCGCGATCAGCTTTCCCGACCGGTCGAAACAGTAGTAGACGCTCAACGGATTGAAGACGTAACCCAGCAGTCGTGGCAGGGTGAGCAAGAAGATACGGCCATGCGGATCGAACAATCCCGCGCGACGGAGCTGCCTCTCCACCCAGGCCTTGACCGGGCGTCCGTCACGCGTCCCGTGATCCTGGTCGAAAAAGCTCAAGAGATTGGAACGGTTGACCGAAAACAGCCGCGTCTTGCGGGCATCGTCTTCCAGCCGGTCGAGATCGAGATAGAGATAAAACACCGAATGCCTTAGGCGGTGGCGCACACGCCCGGTACGGGTATGGAGGACCTCGGCCCGGTAAATCGCCGGTCTATCCATACGCCCGGAGCCTCCCCTCTCCCTCGCCTGCCTTCGAAGCCGCGCCTTCGGCGGCGCTCAGCCTGGCCGCCACGCCAAGGCCCGAGGCAAAGGCGTCCTCGTGAAAACCATAGCCGAAATAGCTGCCGCAGAACCAGGTCCGGCGAGGGCCCTGTATCGCTTGCAGGGCCGGCTGCGCGGCGATGGCCTCGCGGCCGAGGATGGGATGATCGTATTCGAACGTGCCGTATACCAGGGCGGGATCGGGCTCCCGGGGCGGGTTCAACGTCACCAGGAGCGGTTCTTGGGTGCGGAGATTTTGAAGGAGGTTCATCCAGTAAGTGACGCCTTGGCACCCATCCCCGGTCTCGAGGAAGTTCCAAGCGGCCCAGGCAGACCGCCGTTTGGGCATCAGCTGAGTATCGCCGTGCAGAACCACCCGGTTGGCCGAGTACCTGAAGGCAGAGAGAACCCTGGCCTCGGTCGGCGTGGGATCGGAAAGCAGGCGGAGCGCCTGGTCGCCATGGGTGGCGAGCACGACATGATCGAAGCTGCGCAGTCCAACGCCCTCCACCCCGATTTCGACCCCGTCTGCCCTACGCCGGATCCCCGAGACCGGGCAGCCTGTGGAAACCGCAATGCGGCTGTCAGCGATGATGCGCGCCACATAGGTCCGGCTTCCACCGCTGACGGTGCGCCATTGCGGGCGATTCTTGATCCGCAGGAGGCCGTGGGCCTGAAAGAATCTGATAATCGGGGCCGCCGGCATCTCCCCGGCGTCCGCTGTCGGCGACGACCAGATGGCGGCGACCATGGGCAAGAGGTGGCGGTCACGAAAGGCAGCGGAAAAACCGCAACGACGGATGTAGGCATCAAGGGTCAGGTCCTCGCAGGCAACGGCATCGAGGTCATCCACCGCACGTCCATAGAAAGCACGAATGTCGCGCAACATGGCCCAATATGATGGCGAGATCAGGTTGCGCTTCTGGGACAGCAGCCCGCCCGGCCAGCGTCCGGAATACTCGAACCTGCCATCGCCGGTACTCACCGAGAACGACATGTCGCTTGCTTCCGTTGCGACGCCGAGTTGGTCGAACGCAGCCACAAGATGGGGATAATTGAGTTCGTTATAAACGATGAAGCCGGTGTCCACCGGGACCACGGCGCCGTCGAGTTCGACATCGATTGTATGGGCGTGGCCGCCCAGACGATCGTCGGCCTCGAACAGATGAACGTCATGATCCTTGGAGAGCGCCCAGGACGCGGCCAGGCCGGCCGCACCCGATCCGATCACGGCAATGCGCCGGGACGGAAAACTTCCCTGAGCGGGAGATGGGGAGCGGAGGACCTGGACCATTAGCGGCCTTATTGGTCTGTGGCGCCGGCCCAGCGGGGGGCTGCGGCGCGTTTAGCGGCCGGTCTTTGGGTCGGCACCCTGGGGCCGCGCCTCGGGCTTAGGATCGCGAAGTGGTGTCCCGAAAATGGGGCTAGAACGCCAGATGTCACCGTACATCGTGGCGATGACTTGGTCTAAGGGGGAAAGGTCGTGGTTTTTCATTTCTCGATCCTCAAGTCGATGGTGGGGGCGTTAGGCCAGGGCGGTGATGGTCAAGCCGATGACGACGATCAGCGAAAGCGCCGCTGCACCCCGCATCCGCACGCGTTCCAGGGCAATCTTCCGTTCAAGTTCGTGACGGGCAATCATGTTCAGCTCCTCAGCAATGTCCCTTTGCTGAGAGATACGGCCGGCTTCCAATTTTGGATCACTTCCCCGCGACCGGAAATGGCCCCGGCGCAGCACAGGCAGCGCAAATTGTGGGCCCCGCCGCCATCAGGCGCCGAACCCAGGCAGGTTCGGGAGTTCGGCTACTCAGCGGCGCTGGCGGTACCGGCAGCTTTGCCGAGCCGCGCGATCAGCTGATCCGTGGTTTGCACGTCGCCGAAGGCAATCAGGAACTTGCCGAGGGTGTTCCTGTGAAGGGCCTCGCTGACATCGGCGTTTCCGTCCTCCACCATGATGGTGCGATAGTCCCACATGCTGGCGTCCCGCGCCGTGGATTCGCAGCAGGTCGAGGTGGCGACCCCGGTGATCAGCAAAGTGTCGATGCCCTTGGCCTCCAGCAGGTTGGAAAGCTCCGACGGATAGGGGATGAAGGCCGAATACCGCAGCTTGATAGCAACATGGTCCTCAGGCGCGACCTCGCATTGGGGCGCGATCGGGAACCCGGCGCCGTCCTTCGCCAGCAATTCCTGACGGCTCGCCCATTTCGCCGGTTCCGTCGCCTCCGCGCGGTTGGCCCAGTCGTCCGGGTCCGGCGGCGCTTCGGTCTGGATCCACACGACACAACCCCCGGCCGCCCGCATCGCCACAGCCAGGCGGTTGATGTTGGGAGCGATCTCCGCCGCACGCTTGGTGTAGGACGGCATGCCCTCGGTGACGAAATAGTCCTGCATGTCGACGACAATCAGGGCAGTCTTGGCGGGGATCAAGGTTTCATAGGCGTTGAGCCGGCCCCCGCGCCGCCCTTTGGCGCGTTCGATGAAATAGGGATCGAGGTTGAGCTCTTCCATAGGTGCCTCCCATCCGTTGCCGGCCGCATCAGGACCCGGCCAGGGTCATTATGAGACACTTAGAATTTCGCGCAACCGCTACCGGCTGCCGGCTGGACAGGCCCAGGCGCGGCTCTTAAGGTCTCGGGCGCGGCACTAGGGACAACAATGACGATCGATCTCGACG
>JAHEKA010000106.1 GCA_024638585.1 Rhodospirillales bacterium | reverse complement strand
CCGCTCTCCCATCGCCGGGAACGGCCGTTCTTATGTTCTTGGCGCCCCTGCGCGGGGCGCGCGTTGGGGCAAAGCCTAGTCCCGCAAAGGCGCGCCCGCAAGACCGCGCGTTGGGTGCGGCGCTTGACTCCCATCGGGGTCAAGGCAAGAGTCGGTCATAAGCAGTTGATGTTCCAGTCACACAAATGGTGTGTACGGCGCTTTTGTCCCGTGCCCGCCGGAATGAACAAAGGGAGGATGGATCATGAAACGCATTTCACTTTTTACCTCTGTTGGTATGGCCGCGGCGGTGGCGCTCGCCCTCGGACTTGCGGCTCCCGCCGGGGCGCAGAATCTGACCGCCAATGAAAAGCTCTATGCCGAGCTCGCCAAGCTTCCCGCCAAGGAGCGCCAGGCACGGCTCGTCGCCGGGGCCAAGAAGGAAGGACGGATCGAGATGATCCATTCGCTCCGGCGCAAGCTGGGGCGCGATCACATCAAGGGCTTCACCAAGATGTATCCCTTCATCACGGTGAAGAATTCCGACATGGGCTCCCAGGATGCGGCGGAGCGGCTGGTCGCCGAGGAGACCGCGGGCCGCCACCTGACCGATGCCGTCTCCATCGGCGTGCCCGATGCTACCATCCTGATCGAACAGGATCGAATCGCCCGCTATCCGACGCCGGCGATCAAGAAGGTTTTCGCGCGCTACAAGGGCTTCATCGATCCCAAGAATCGTTGGGTGCCCTATTACTGGAGCGAGTACGGCATGTCCCACAACACCAATCTGGTCAGCGCCGCGGACGCACCGAAGCAATGGACCGATCTGTGCAATCCCAAATATAAGGGCAAGTTCTCCTTCGATCCGCCCACCACCCGCTTCCTGGTGGGGCTCTACGTCATGATGGGAGAGGAGAAAGCCAAGGAGTGGATCCGCTGCATCGGCAAGAACAAGCCGATCATCCAGCGCGGCCATACCGCCCGGCTCAAACTGATGCTGCGCGGCGATCATTGGATCCAGGGGGGCAACTATTTCTATCGTGGGTCCAAGATGGCGAAGAAGAATCCCAAGGTCCCGTTCCGGGCGATCTATTCGGCGCCGGTGCTGGGCTATGCCGGGGCCATCGTCATCAACAAGAACGCCCCCCATCCCCATGCCGCGGCGTTGTGGGCGGATTACACCCTGACCAAGGCCTCGCAGAATGTGCTGCGCAAGGCCTGGCGGGGAACCGTGGCGATGAAGCACGCCTATTTCCCCGAGGACGCCAAGCTGGTGACTTACAATTACCTCGATTCCAAGGTCGTCAACCGCATGCATGAGGCGTGGGGCAAGCACGTCGGCCGCAAGGCGCGGAAGAAGAAGTAAAGCCGCCTCGACCTCACCCGGGACGCGGAGGGGACGGGCAGCGCGCCGGGTGTGGCGCGTCGACCCGTCCTTTCTTCGGTCCTAAGCAGGAAGGCCGCGCCGGTTGACCGCCACCACGCCAAAAGACCTGAGCACCGCGCCCGTGATGCGGCGGTTGGCCGCGCTGCGTCACGGCCTCGCCAACTGGCGCACGGTGTCCCTCTGTCTCCTGATCGTGCTGCTGATCTACCAGGTAATCATTCCCTTCCTGATGATCACCTGGGCCAGCCTCAAGACGGCGCGGCCGGGCGATGCCGCGTTCATGGAATGGGGCTTTACCCTGGCCAATTACGTCCGGGCCTGGGCCGACGCCGCCTTCATCGAGGCCACCATCAACACCCTTTGGTTCTCGCTGACCTCCACCGTGATGGCGTTTGCCGGGGGGCTGTTCCTGTCCTGGGTGGTGGACCGCACCAATACGCCGTTCGCCCGTTTCATCGGCATGATGACCTTGGCCCGGATCATCATCCCGGGGGTGCTGATCACGGTGTCATGGATCCTGCTGATCAGTCCCAATATCGGCATGATCAACGCCGTCCTCGAATGGCTCACCGGCATCAAGGCGGTCTTCAACGTCTACACCTTCTGGGGCATGGTCTGGGTGCACGGCATCGAGATGATCCCTCTCGCCTATCTCCTGATCTCCTCCGCCTTCCAGGCCATGGACCCAAGGCTCGAGGAAGCCTCGACCATGACCGGCGCGGGGACCTTCAGGACGCTGCGCCGCATCTCCCTGCCCCTGATCGCACCTGCCATCGGGGCGGCGTTGCTGCTTCTGTTCATCTCGACGGTGGAAACCTTCGAGGTGCCGCTGCTGATCGGCGGCCGGGCCGATGTGCGGGTCTATACCACCGAGGTCTTCTTCAACACCGCCCGGGTGCCAACGGACTGGGGGCTGGCCAGTACCTATTCCATGGCGCTGCTGCTGATCTCCGTGGTGCTGCTGTATTTCTATTTCCGGCTGCTGCGCCACGGGGAGCGTTATCAGACCGTGACCGGCAAGGATTACAAGCCCCGGCGCATCGACCTGGGGCCGTGGAAATACGTGACCTGTGTCGCTTCCTTGCTTCTGGTCTTCATGATCACGGGCCTGCCGTTCCTGATCATGCTCTACGCCTCTCTGTTGCCCGAGGATTCGGTCTCCATGATCGAGCCGCTGGAAATGCTGACCCTGGAGAATTTCCAGGCGCTGTTCAACGAACAGGATGCCTTCGATCCCCTTTGGAACTCGACCTTGCTGGGGCTGGGTTCGGCGACGGCGGTGATGCTGGTGGTCTCGGCGATCGCCTATTATGTGCATAAGACCCGCATCCCCGGCCGCAAGATCCTCGACTTCCTGGCCTTTGCCTCCATCGCGCTCCCCAGCGTGGTGCTGGGTACCGCCTTCCTGTGGTTCTATCTGCTGGTGCCGTTGCCGGTTCTGGGGACGCTGTGGATCATCGGCCTTGCCTATCTGACCAAGTTCATGCCCTTTGCGCTCCGCTTCGTCTCCTCTTCCATGCAGCAGATCCATGTCGAACTGGAGGAGGCGGCGCAGGTCGCCGGCGTCCCCTGGTGGAAGAACTTCTTCCGTATCTTCCTGCCCCTCCTGAAGCCGGGTCTGCTGGCGGGCTGGTTCTGGGTGATGGTGCATGCCTTCCGCGAATTGACCATCGCGCTGATGCTGTCGCGGGCGGACAACAAGACGGCTGCCGTCGTGATATACGATCTGTGGGAGAACGGCTCCTTCCAGGCGCTTTCGGCATTCGGCGTGATGATGTTCACGGTGTTGATCGTTTTGGTCACCATCTCCCACGCCATTTCAAGACGCTATGGAATAGAAGAGCAAACCTGAGAGAGCAGCGATGATCATCGTCGAGAATCTGAGCAAGATCTTTGAGTCCAAGACCGAGCGGGTCGCCGCCGTCGACGGGGTCGGTTTCACGGTAGAAGCGGGCGAGATGGTGACGCTGCTGGGGCCGTCGGGCTGCGGCAAGACGACGACGCTGCGCTGTGTCGCGGGGTTGGAGCGGCCCAACGACGGGCGCATCCAGGTGGACGGCGCGCCGGTGGTCGATTGCCCCGCCAAGACCTTCGTGCCGCCGCATCTGCGCAATCTCGGCATGGTCTTTCAGTCCTACGCCATCTGGCCGCACATGACGGTGTTCGACAATGTCGCCTATGCGCTGGAGGGCAAGAAACTGGCCCGGGCGGAGATCAGGAGGCGCGCGAACGAGGCCTTGGAGCTGGTTCAGCTCGATGGCTTCGCCGACCGGCCGGCGCCTCGGCTTTCCGGCGGCCAGCAGCAACGGGTTGCCATCGCCCGGGCGCTCGCCGGCTCGCCCTCGGCGCTTCTGTTCGATGAGCCGCTGTCCAACCTCGATGCCAAGCTGCGTTCGGAGATGCGCTCCGAACTGCGGCGCCTGCAACAGCAGGTGGGGCTGACGTCGATCTACGTCACCCATGACCAGTCCGAAGCGCTGGCGATTTCCGATTGGATCATCGTCATGCGCGCGGGGCGCATCGTCGAGCGCGGCCGTCCGACCGAGATCTACCGCGCGCCCAAGAGCCTGTTCACCGCCCAGTTCATCGGCAACACCAACCTGATCCCGGGCACGGTCAAGGCCGCGGCCCAGGGCGGCGGTCCGGTGCGGGTAGAGACCGCCATGGGGACCATGGCGGGGCTCGATCCCAACAATGACCTGAAGGTTGGGGAGGCGGTACGTCTCTCGATCCGACCCGAGGACCTCGCCATCACCGGCGCGGGCGCACCGGGGGCGGAGAACGCGCTCACCGGCCGGGTGCGGGTGGCGACGTTCCAGGGCTCCGCCGTGGAGGCCGAGCTGGCGGCGGGGGAGGAGACCATACAGTGTCATTTCGGCCGCGATGTGGAGCTCGCCCAGGGAGCCGAGATCAACCTGACCTTCGATCCCCTCTCTGCCGTCGTGCTGCGCGACGAGGCACTCGAAGACGAGCTCGACGCCGCCTGAGGCCAAGAATTCGAGCCCGTTTCTTTCACAGCCAACTGGACTACCATGGTCGCGGGAGGTCCGGTGCCGCCGGACCCGAAGACGCCTGCCCCGAAAGCTGTCACGACCTTTTCGCCCCATGCCCATGAAGCCACCGGCCCCACCCCAATCCCGCAAGCAACGCCGCGCCCAGGGCAAGGACACAGCCAATCTGCAGACGCTGATGGAACGGGCGGCGGCATTGCAGGGCCGGGGTGATGCGGCCGGGGCATTGGGCTGCATCGATCAGGTGCTGGCGGCGCGGCCCGGCCACGCGCCGGCCCATTTCGAGCGCGCCAACATCCTCTCCGCCCTTGGCCGTCATGACGAGGCGCTCGCCGGCTATGACCGGGCCGAGCAGCTGAGGCCGGGCTACCCGCCGGTTGCCAACAACCGGGGCGGCGCGCTGGAAGCGCTGGGGCGCCCGGAAGAGGCGCTCATTTGCTACGACCGCGCGGTTGCTCTCGCCCCGGATTTCGCCCCCGCCCATTTCAATCGGGGCACGCTGCTGCGCAACCTCGGGCGCTTCGATGAGGCCTTGGAAAGCTTCGATCGGGCGATGGCCCTGGCCCCGGAGGTCGCCGCGCTGCATCACAACCGCGCCACGGTGCTGGAAGAGCTCGGCCGGCTGGACGACGCGCTCGCGGGTTACGACCGGGCCATCGCTTTGCAGCCCGATTATCCCGACGCTCATTACAACCGCGGCAATGCCCTGAGGTCGCTTGCGCGGCTGGAGGCGGCGCTGGCCAGTTTCGACCGCGCCATCCAACTGGCGCCGGACTATGCCGAGGCCCAGAACAACCGCGGCAATGTATTGAAGGACTTGGGCCGGCTGGATGAGGCGGTGGCGAGCTTCGAGCGGATCATCGCGATCCGGCCCGAACATCACTCCGGCCATTACAACCTGGCGCTCTGCCGCCTCTACATGGGCGATTATTCCCGCGGCCTGCCGGATTACGAATGGCGCTGGGAGGATCCCCAGCTGAGCGCGGAGCGGCGCGCATTCGACGTCCCTTTGTGGCTCGGTGCCGAACCGCTTTCCGGCAAGACGATCCTGCTGCATGGCGAGCAGGGACTCGGTGACATCCTGCAGTTCTGCCGCTATGCCCCGATGGTGAAGGGGCTCGGCGGGCGGGTGATCCTGGAGGTGCGCGAGCCCCTGGTGGATCTACTCACCGCCCTTGAAGGCGTCGATCTGCTCCTCGCGCGCGGCGCCGCTCTTCCCGAATTCGATTTCCACTGCCCGCTGATGAGCCTGCCGTTGGCCTTCGCCACCACCGTTGAGACCATCCCGGCGCCGGTGCGCTACCTCCAGGCCGATCCCGCACGCGCCACTGCCTGGCGCGCGCGTCTCGGCCCGGCGGCGAAGCCACGGGTGGGCCTGGCCTGGAGCGGCAACCCCAACCATCCGCGGGATCGGGAGCGTTCCATCGCCTTTGCCGATATCGCCACCCTCCTGAGCCCGGACATCGAATGGTTCAGCCTCCACCGGGACCTGCCCGAGATGGACGCCCAAGGGCTCCACACAAGAACCGACATCCGGCATTTCGGCGCGGAGATGACGTTTGCGGAAACCGCGGCCCTGGCGGAGGCTATGGATCTGATTATCTCCGTCGATACCGCCATCGCCCATCTCGCCGGGGCGCTGGGACGCCCGGTCTGGATCCTGTTGCCCCATCGACCTGATTGGCGGTGGATGACCGAACGCGCCGGCAGCCCCTGGTACCCCAGCGCAAGATTGTTCCGCCAGGACGCGCCCGGCGATTGGGCGGGCGTGCTGGCGCGGGCCGCGCGGGCCCTGCAAGCCGAGTTCCCATCAAGCTAGGCCAGGCAGACGGCGGGCTGCGGCGGCGCCCCGGCTAGGCCGGGCTGCGTTAAGCCCTGATTAACGCTGACCATTTACCATCCGCCCAGCTCTACAATTTTGGGTCGAAGCGTCATGCCCTTCCTCAAGAAACCGGGGCAAGCCGGGTTTCAAAGCTGGAACGTCGTTTCCTATCTGCTGGCGTCGTTCGTGCTGCTCACGATCGCCACAAACCTCTATCTCTCTCGCGAGGTCATGGGCGTTCACGCTGCATCGGTGAAAACCAACGCCGATTGGGCTGCGGAAATGAAGCAGCTGACGAAATTGGAAGCCCTGGCCCAGAAGATCGTGGCCCCGGGCTACGATGTTTTCGATACCAACGACCCCGGTGAGTCGCGCGATGCCCGGGACCTCGCCCTGGCGGACTTCTTCGAATTCATGAAGGTCTTGGAAGACAAATCGGCGTTGCTGAGGGACAGGGACAAGCGGGATCGGTTCCATGCGGACCTGCAGGTTACCAACAAGAAGGTGAACCTGATGGTCAACGCTGAGGATCGGATCTTCCAGTATTTCGAGTTGGACCAGAAGGAAAGGGCGGCGCGCCATATGGTGATCATGAGCCGCAGGTTCGCGGAGGTTATCTCGGCGATCACGGGTTTGATCCATCTCTTTCAGGATTACAAGGTGGCGGATCTGGAAGCGCAGAAGCTGGCAGCGGAGCAATTTGGAACCTACGCAAAGCTGCTGGGCGCGGCGATCCTCGTCCTGGTCCTGTGCGTTGTTTGGTACGGCCGGAAGGTCTCAGACCTGATGCAGATTCATGACCGGGAGCTCACCCTGAAATCCGCGCTCCTGTCGACGACCCTTGAGAACATGGCCCAAGGCATCGTCGTCCTCGATGCCGACCACAGGCTGGTTGCCTCCAACAGTCAATACGAGACAATGTTCGGTTTTCCGCCCGGCTTCGTCGCTCCCGGCAAGACGTTCGAGGAGATCACGCGGTTCCGAGTCAAGGCCGGGCAGTTCGGCGACGGCAACGAAGACGAGATTGTGAAGGCGCGCACCACCGGCCGTGGCCTTCTCGAACGGAACGCCGAACGAACGCTGCCGAACGGCCTCGCCTATGTCTATCACCGCAAGCCGATGCCCAACGGCGGCATGGTGATGACCTATACCGACATCAGCGATCGC
>JAHEKA010000105.1 GCA_024638585.1 Rhodospirillales bacterium | reverse complement strand
CCCGCCACCGTCGAGATCGAAATCACGTATCCCTGGTCCCAGCCCTGGCGGCTGAGCTGGGCCGCGTCGTTGAGCCGTCCGAAGATCTCATAACTCGCCACCATGGCGGTGAGAAACGACTTGCCGTCCACCGCCGCCGCCCCGGCATGGGCGAGATGGGCGCCGAGGCAGTCGCTCGGATGGCCGCCGGGATAGCGGTCGTTGAAATCGAAATTTCGGATCATGGCGGAATTGATGAAGGCGGCGGTGCTGAGACTGTGGCGCGCCCCCGTGAACAACACCCGCCCCGGATAAAGGCCGGGGCTTTCGCCCGCCGCCAGCCTCCGCCCGATCTCCGCCGGTCCGCAGTCCGACGCCCCCACCGCGCAGCCGAGCGCGTCGATCAAGCGCTGTTTGGCGGCGTGCACCGAATCCGGGCCGAGGTCGGAGAAGGTCAGTGCCGAGGCGAAGGCACTTAGATCATGTGTCAGCTTATCAGGCATCGGCACGGGCCCAAGTATCGATCTCGACCTCCCAGCCACGCTGGGAAAGATCGCATCCGTTGCCCTCCGGATCGCGCATTCGGGCTTCGGACTGGGTACGCTCGGCCGGGCGCCGGGTGATGGTCGCCGCCCCTTTCACCTGTTCCGCCATGGCCGCCGAATCCGGGACCAGCATGCCGATATGGGCGATTCCCATGCGCGCTTCATGGCCGACGCTGTCATTGTAGAAGCCTTGGATGGCGACATTGGTATGCCCGTCGCCCACATGGCGGTTGCGATAGCCGGGCTCATGGCGCCGTTTGGCGTGCGCTTCCCACAGCTCGGGATAGCCGAACAGGTTCTGATAGAACGCCTCCACCGCTTCGGGATCGAGCGCGTTGAGCGCCACATGGGCGATCCGGGGAACCCGGGTGGCGCCGCCGCCATCGAGGCCGAAGTTCCGCTCCGACAGGCTGACCGGATTGCATTCCGGATCATGGATGCGCGCCTCGCCGCGGCCGATTTCCCCCGATTCCTCGCGCACGGTGCCGCGCGGATAGTGCTTGAGATAGGCCGCAACGACGTCGTCGATGCTGTCCACGGCGATGCCGATGTGATGCAGGCCGGTTTCCATGCGCGGTTCGCCGAGCTCCGGGCGCTTGCGCAGCAGTGTCAGGTTGAACCCCCCGTCGGTCAGCGAGATGTCGCCGTCCGCGCTTTCGCCCAGCTTCTCGAACCCGAAATACCGTCCATAAAAATCCGCGAGCGTCTCCGGCGCGCGGGCCAGTACGGCAAGGTAGCTGATCCTGGCCATCGGTCTCCTCCCTGATCGGGCGGTGTGCCCGATTCATTGCCTGGTCCCTTGATTGGGGCGATTGTCTCACCGGGCAGTGCCCAAGTAAACGCGCCAGCAGGACAAGCCCGGGCGCGGGTTTATGGCCTCGCCCCCCGCCCCCACATCCGGCTATCCTGGCCGCCATGAGCGATCTGCCCGGCATTGACATTCGCACAGGCGCGGAAGGCGCCATGGAACTCGCGCTGACCGGCGCCTGGGTCATGGGCGCGGCCCTGCCCGACCTCGAGTCCCTGCTGAGCGACCCCAAGGTCGCAGACGCCCCCCGCCTGCGCCTGGCCGATGGCGGAATCGCCGACTGGGACAGCATTCTGCTCACCTACCTGCGCCGGCTCGAGGCCCGCATCAAAGACAAGGGCGGCACGGTGGACCGCTCCGGCCTGCCCGAGGGCGTCGCCCGGCTGCTGGCCCTGGCCGAAGCCGTGCCCCGGCGGGAAGACACCGGCACGGGCGGCGCCCGGCCCGGCTTCGTCGCCCGGGCGGGCGCCGCGGTGATCCGGCTTGGCGCGGAAGCCAGGGACATGATCGCCTTCCTTGGCCTCGCCGCCATGGCCTTCGGCAAGTTTCTCGTCGGCCGGGCGCGGTTTCGCGGTTCCGACCTCGCCCTGGTGCTGGAGGATTGCGGTCCCAAGGCGCTGCCCATCGTCACCCTGATCAGCATCCTGGTGGGCCTGATCCTGGCCTTCGTCGGCGCGGTACAGCTGCAATTGTTCGGGGCCGAGATCTTCATCGCCAACCTGGTCGCCATCGGCATGGCCAGGGAGATGGGCGCGCTGATGGCGGCGATCATCATGGCCGGGCGCACCGGCGCCGCTTTCGCCGCCGAACTCGGCACCATGCAGGTCAATGAGGAGATCGACGCCTTCGTGACGCTCGGCATCTCCCCGATGGAATTCCTGGTCCTGCCCCGCATGCTGGCCCTGGCGCTGATGATGCCGCTTCTGTGCTTGTATGCCGACCTGATGGGCATCCTGGGCGGCGCCGTGGTCGGCATCTTCATGCTCGACATCAGCCCGATCCAGTATTTCAACCAGACCAAGCAGTTCCTCGACATGGGCGATTTCGCCGTCGGCGTCTTCAAGGCCACCGTGTTCGGTATCCTCATCGCCATCGCCGGCTGCCTGCGCGGCATGCAGTGCGGGCGCAGTTCACAGGCGGTGGGCATGGCGGCCACCTCGGCGGTGGTGCTGGCCATCGTGCTGATCATCTGCGCCGACGGCGTCTTCGCCGTCCTGTTTCACATCATGGGCATCTGAGGGCGCCATGAGCATGGCCGCACACATCGATGCCGATGACGCGCATATCGTCGTCAGCGATCTCGACATGGCCTATGGCAGCTTCGTCGTGCAGCGCGACTTGAACTTCACCGTGCGGCGCGGCGACGTGTTCATCATCATGGGAGATTCGGGCTGCGGCAAGAGCACCTTGCTGCGCCATCTGGTCGGCCTCAAGGCCCCGGCGCGGGGCAGCGTCGCCATCAACGGCGAAAGCCTGTGGGATCTTGATGAAGACGCCCGCGAAGCCGCCATGCGCCGTTTCGGCCTGCTCTACCAGAGCGGGGCTTTGTGGAGCTCGCTGACGCTGGCGGAAAACATCGCCCTGCCGCTTGGCGAATACACCGATCTCTCGAAGGCCGAGATCGCCGAGCTCGCCTCGCTCAAGCTGTCCCTGGTGGGACTAGCGGGGTTCGAGGAATTCTACCCGTCGGAGATTTCCGGCGGCATGGCGAAACGGGCCGGCCTCGCCCGGGCGATTGCCCTGGACCCGGAGATCCTGTTCTTCGACGAGCCATCGGCGGGGTTGGATCCGATCAGCTCGGCCCGGCTCGACGAGCTGATCCTCGAGCTGCGCGACAGCCTGGGCGCGACCGTGGTGGTTGTCAGCCACGAGCTTGCGAGTATATTCGCGATCGGCACGAACTCGGTGTTCCTCGACGCCGAAAAACGCACCATGGTGGCCGAGGGTCCGCCCAAGGACCTGCTGGAGGCC
Source organism: Rhodospirillales bacterium (assembly GCA_024638585.1). Classification (GTDB taxonomy): domain Bacteria; phylum Pseudomonadota; class Alphaproteobacteria; order SMXQ01; family SMXQ01; genus SMXQ01. The sequence goes on along the minus strand of JAHEKA010000105.1, from coordinate 4,081 downwards.
TGCACCGTCCCCAAGGTCCGCACCTTCCTGCGCCGGGGCGCGGAATGATGCGGGGACCGGCATCGGTAAGGAAGCATCTGATATGAGCAGGCGGGCTAACCCAACCCTGATCGGGAGTTTCGTCCTCGGCGCCGCGCTGCTGGCCGTCCTCGGCGCCGCCCTGTTCAGCTCGGATCATCTGTTTGCCCGAAAATTCAAGGCAGTGATGTATTTCACCGGCAATGTCGCCGGCCTCAATGTAGGCGCACCGGTCAATTTCCGCGGCGTCCGCGTGGGGACCGTGACCAGCGTCAAGCTGATCTCCCACGGCCCCAAACAGGATCTGCTGATCCCCGTCGAAGTGGAGTTCGACGCGGAAAGCGTCGTCCGCCAGGACGGCAAACAGACGGCGGATGTCGAAAAGGCGCTCCGCGCCCTGATCGCCCGCGGCCTGCGGGCGCAGCTCAACGTCCAGAGCTTCGTCACCGGGCTGCTTTCTATCGAGCTCGATTTCCATCCCGATAGTGAAGTCCGCAAGGTGGGCCGCGAAAGCGCGTTGCTGGAGGTGCCCACCGTTCCATCGAAGATCGAGCAGATTTCCGAAACCATCAAGGCGCTCGACCTGCAGGGGCTGGTCTCCGCCGTCACCCAGGTGGTCAACGACGTGCGTTCGATCACCGGCTCAAAGGACACCAAGGCGGCAATCAAGGCCGCGTCTTCGACGCTGAAGGCCGTCGAACGGCTGGCCCTGAAGATCGAATCGGAGATCGCGCCGATGACCACGGAGCTGCGCGCCACCGTCACCGCCGCCCGCAAGGCGGCGGAAGAGGCGGGCAAGTCCTTCGAAAAGCTCTCCGCCCTCGCCGGGTCGCTCGACAAGCTGGCGGGAACCGCCAATCAGGAGGTGCCGGCCTCGGCCAAGCAGTTCCGCGCCATGACCAAGGCGATCGAGCAATCCTTCGCCCGCGCCTCGGGCGCGGTCGCTAAGATCGATTCGCTGGTGGACGTGCGCTCGGACGTGCGCCAGGAATTCACAAACATGATGCGGGAACTCGCGGCCGCGGCGCGGTCGATCCGGGCACTCAGCGAATATCTCGAGCGCCACCCGGAAGCGCTGGTGCGCGGCAAGGGCAATCAAGGAGGACGACGATGAAACGTCTGCTGTCCCGCCCAACCCAGAGGCGCGCCGCCGCCGGCCTGGCCCTGGTCCTGGTGCTCGGCGCCTGCGCAGCCCAGACCCAGCCCTCGCGCTTCTTCGTGCTTGAGCCGCTCGGCACCGATGCCCGGGTGGCGGGCCCCGATGCCGCCTCGGGACCGCGCCTTGCGGTCGGTCCGGTCAAGCTGCCCAAACATCTGGATCGGACCCAGATGGTGGTGCACCGCCCGGGCAACCGGATCGACCTGTTGGAATTCGACCGCTGGGGCGAGGACCTGGACGAGAACATGACCCGGGTCCTGACTGAGAATCTCTCGCTCCTGGTGCCGACCGACCGCATCGCCGGCTATCCCTGGGACAGCAACATCCCGGTCGATTACCAGGTGACCGTGGACGTGGCGCGCCTGGCGGTCGAGGCGAACCGCCGGGTCACCCTGATTGCGCGCTGGCGCATCTTCGATTATCGCAAGAGGGCCCTGCTGATCAGCGGCAAGTCGGTCGCCACCGAAACCGCCCCCGGCCAGGGCAGCGACGGGGTCGCCGCCGCCATCAGCACAGGGCTCGCCAAGGTCAGCCGGGAGATCGCCGCCGCCGTCCGCGGCCTCAAGGTGGGCAGCTAGGCGGTCTCAACCACCCGCCATTCGATGGTTTCGCCGCCGCGATAGATCAGCGCCCGGTCCTCGGGCCCGTCGACCTTGACCTCTTCGGGCCCGGTCCAGGGGCTGCGCTCCAGGGTGATGGTCTCCTCGTTGGGCGGGAGATCGTAATGGGCCGGTCCGTTCAGCGAGGCGAAGGCCTCGAGCCTGTCCAGCGCGCCGGCCTCGTCGAACACCTTGGCGTAAGTCTCGATCGCCACCGGCGCGTTGAACAGCCCGGCGCAGCCCACCACGGCCAACTTCGCCGCCATCGGGTGCGGCGCCGAATCGGTGCCGAGGAAGAAGCATGCTTCGCCGGAAACGGCGGCGTCGTGGACCGCCTGGCGGTCGGCCTCCCGTTTGACGATGGGCATGCAGTAATAATACGGGCGGATGCCCGAGCCCAGCATGTGGTTGCGGTTGAGCAGCGTGTGATAGGGCGTGATGGTGCCGCCCAACTGCGGCGCCTTGCTTCGCACGTAATCGACGCCGATGCGCGACGACAGATGCTCCAGCACGATGCGCAAGCCGGGATAGTCCTGGGTCATGGGCTCGAGCCGTTTTTCGATGAACACCGCCTCCCGGTCGAAGACGTCGACGGCCGGATCGGCGGCCTCCTCGCCATGGATCAGGAGCCGCATGCCGATCTTTTCCATGCGCGCCAGCACCGGGCGGATCTTCTCGAAATCGGTCACGCCATGGGCGGAGTTGGTGGTGGCGCCGACGGGATAGAGCTTGACGGCCGTGAACACACCATCAGCAAACCCGCGCTCGACCTCATCCGGGTCGGTCTCATCGGTCAGGTAGCAGGTCATCAGCGGCCGGAACGTCGAACCGTCCGGCACCGCCGCCATGACGCGGTCGCGATAGCCCAGCGCGTCGGCGATCGTCGTCACCGGCGGCACCAGATTGGGCATGATGATGGCCCGTCCGAAATGGCGCGCGGTGAAGCCCATCACCGCCTTCAGCATCTCTCCATCGCGCACGTGCAGATGCCAGTCGTCGGGCTTGCGGATGGTGATGCGCTCGGTCATGGGGCGCTCCCCGGGTGGCCGCCTATAGCCCTTGGGCGGCGGCCGCGAAGGTATCGGTTTCCATGTCGCCGTCCCGCACCGCGCCGGTGAGGTCGGCAATGCGGGCGATACCGCGCTTGTCGCACCAAGTGGTGAGATCGTCGATGATCGAGATCATCGCCGTCGGGTTGCGGAAATTGATATAGCCGATCTCCACCGCGCTGGCCCCGGCCAGCAGGTATTCGATCACGTCCTCGGCGTTGGAGATGCCGCCGCAGCCGATGATCGGGATCGAGACCGCCTTGCCGATCTGATAGACCATGCGCATGATGATGGGCTTGACGGCGGGGCCGGAGAACCCGCCCACCTTGTTGCCGAGCGCCGGACGGAAGCTGTTCACGTCGATCTTCATGGCAAGGATGGTGTTGGCGACGGTCAGGGCATTGGCGCCCGCCTCCTCCGCCGCCATGGCGACGTCGACGATCTCACCCGCGTTGGGCGAAAGCTTGGCCCAGACCGGCTTGTCGGTCTCGCCGCGCACCCGGCGGACGATGTCCCGCGTGTGCTCGGCCTGCAACGCGAAATTGCCGCCGCCGGGCTTGCGCGTCGGGCAGGAGATGTTGATCTCGATGGCATCGACGCCGGGCGCCGCGATGTCCCGGGCCATGGCCTGGAAATCGTCGGCATCCTCGGCCGAGATGCTGGCGATCAGCGGCGGGGTGTACTGCTTATAGTCGGGCAGTTGTTCGTCGAGGAAATACTGCAGCCCCTTGGTGGGCAGGCCGATGGAATTGATCATCCCGGCCTCCACCTCGGCCGCGCGGGGCGGCGGGTTGCCGGCGCGGAAGTTGCGCGACACCGTCTTGGCCACCAGGGCGCCCAGGCGGTTGATGTCGATCACCCGCGCATATTCGGTCGAAAACGCGCCGGATGCCGGCATTACCGGGTTCTGGAGGGTGAGGTCCCCCACCTTGACTGAAAGATCTACCATCCCACCGCCTCCTGCATGTCGAACACCGGTCCCTCGACGCAGACCCGGCGCAAAATTCGCTCGCCGTTGACCTCGAAGGTCTTGACGCAGACGTAGCACGGCCCCAGGCCGCAGGCCATCACCTGCTCCATGGCGACCTGGCCGGGAATGGAGAACTCCTTGCCCAGACGCCGCATCAGCTGAAACAGCCGGTTCGAACCGCAGGTGTAGAAGGCGTCGGCCTTGCCGTCCTCGATCAACCCCCGCAGGATCGTTTCCACGTTGTCGAGGTCCGATGTCCCATCGGAATCGGTGACCGGCACGATCT
>JAHEKA010000104.1 GCA_024638585.1 Rhodospirillales bacterium | reverse complement strand
CCCCTGCCACGGAAGCGGCCCCGAAAGCGCGAAAACTGTTATCCTGACCGCCACCGGGCAGGGCACGAATGGCCCAGGGCGCCTGGAACCGAGGATGGGTCGCGGTTATCCGCATTAACCCTGACAAATTGTATCCCGGCCCCCAAGGTAGGCGATCAAGCCCAATGGAGTGGATATAGGGCAGAAATCCAGGGATGGCGAGCGAAAACGTACATATAAGTCAGTTAATCTGTCCTATATTTGGCGCGGGAAGCTGAAGAGCCTTCGGTTTTCCCCCTATATGCGCCACACACCTGGACAGCCTGCGCCTAATTTAGTCCCGTTCTGGAACTAATTACCCGGCCGCACCGTTGGTCAATGTCATCGTGCCGCGGCCAACATTCCATGTTCCGTTAACCGCACTGTGATATAAGCGGCGCTGGCCCGGCGACGGCGCCCCCGTAAGCTGCACCTCGACCGAGGCACTCCCCGTGACGCTCATCCACATTCTCACCGTCGCCCTTGTGCAGGGCATCACTGAGTTCCTGCCGATCTCTTCTCAGGCCCATCTGATCCTGGTGCCCCATGCAACCGGCTGGTGCGACCAAAGCCTGGTGATGGATATCGCCGTCCATCTCGGCACATTGTTCGCCGTCGTCCTCTATTTCTGGCGCGACTGCCTGGGTCTGGCCCGTGGCGCGGGTGCGGCGCTGCGGGGGCGCATGGACAGCCCCGATGCGCGGCTCGCGCTCCATGTGGCGATTGCTACGCTGCCGGCCATCGCCGCCGGCTACGCGGTACACAAATGGGCCGGCACCAGCTTGCGCAGCCTGACGGTCATCGCCTGGATGACCTTGTTGTTCGGCTTGGCTCTCTGGGCAGCAGATCGCTGGGGCGCGCGCACCCGCCGCCTGACGGAACTGAGCTGGGGCCGGGCGCTCGTCATCGGCTGTGCCCAGGTGCTGGCCCTGGTCCCCGGGACATCACGCTCGGGCGTGACCATGACGGCGGCCCGCATGCTTGGCTTCGAACGGGACGAAGCGGCGCGCTTTTCCCTGCTGATCGCCGTCCCGGTGATCCTCGGCGCGGCCACCCTTGCGGGTCTCGAACTGGCGGAAGCGGGCGACGTGCAACTGACCGCGGCGGCGGCGCTTGCGGCGGGACTGGCCCTCGTCGCGGCACTGGGGGCCATCGCCGCCATGATGCGCTGGCTGGCACGGGCGAGCTTCGCGCCTTTCGTGATCTACCGGGTGATCCTCGGCATCGTGCTGCTTACCGCCGTCTATGGGTTCGGCTTCGGTGAAGCCGCGCCCGCAGGCGCCTGCCTGCAATAACGCCGAACACTCAGTCCCTCCCGCCGCCCGGCCCGAGATAGGCGGGCAGGATCGCCCCCATGGGCGTCGCTTCTATGCCCAGCGCCTCAAGCCCGTCGGCACCATCCCTCATGACATTGTCGGTGCGCAACATGCGTGCCTGATCCCGGGTCAGCGGCGGCGTCAGCCCAAGGGCGGCAATTCCGTCCCCTAAGAGCCCGATGAGGTCGGCGAGAAACATAGGCAGCGGCAGCAGGAGACGGCGGCGTCCCGACTCCGCCAAGAGCATCTCCATCAATTTGCGGAAGCTCGCACGGTCCGGGCCGCCCAGCTCATAAGCGCTGCCTTGGACGCCCTCGCCGGTCAGGGCGACATAAACCGCCTCGGCCACATCACCGACATAGACCGGCTGGAAAAGGTTCCGGCCCCCGCCGAACAGCGGCAGGGCGGGGGCGAGGCGCGCCATCGCATCGAAGCGGTTGAAGAAGCTGTCATTGGGACCAAAGATCACACTGGGCCGCAGGATGGTGGTCTTCGGGAACGCGGCCCAGGCGGCGGTCTCGCCCCGGCCCTTGCTGGAAAGGTATCTAGAAGGCGAGGCGACGTCAGCACCAATGGCGGAGACCTGGACGAAGCGATCGACGCCCGCCGCCAGTGCCGCCTCGGCGATCAGTCCCGGAGCATCGGCATGCAAGGCCTGGAACGATCGGCCTGGCGATTCATGGAGGATGCCAACCAGGTTGACGGCAGCGTCCGACCCATCCAGCAGGAATGCCACCCGCTCGCCGTCAGTGATATCGCAATCGGCAGGCACCACATCCGCTTCGGCGGCCAGGGCGGCCAGCACCGGGCTCTCCTCTGCATGGCGCGCGGCGGCGATCACCCGGGCGCCGGCGCGACCTAGGCGCTCGACCACGGCGCGACCGACGAAGCCCGAAGCACCGAACACCGTGATTTGCTGAAGGGGCATGTACTCGCGCCTCGTTTAAGGGAAGGGGACAACCGCACCGCCCCCCAGCCGATAGGTTGTTTATCGTAGCAGATCGGATTGAGCAGCCCAACGCTTGACGGTGGGTCGCCGCGCTGCCCGACCAACCCCCTAAGCGGTTGACTTCTGTGCCGCCCACGTATATCCAAACCCGCCTGCACAAGGCCGAGCGGCGCGGCGCGGGCCAGGGGCCCAAACGGCGCGGCAGGCCGCGTGAATGACATCGCGGATGTGGCGGAATTGGTAGACGCGCAGGCTTCAGGTGTCTGTTTCCGAAAGGAAGTGGGAGTTCGACTCTCCCCATCCGCACCACTTCGCGTCCCCGGGCGCCGGAACCGGGGGCGATGAATTGTTCGGTCCGCCGGTCCGCTGCGAGGACCTTCCGGTCCCGGACTGCTTCTTGCAAAGCCGCGGCGCACCCTACTGGGCGCGCCTTTTTTGTGGGCGCCCGCCAAAAGGCACAGGAACGATGAACCGCACGAGGAGCCAACCGTCATGACAGTCCATCTTCACGAGGGCGACATTTCCTCGGTGATCGACCTTGGCGACGTGATAGCCGTGGATACGGAAACCATGGGACTGGTGACCGCACGGGACCGGCTTTGCGTGGTGCAGTTGAGCGACGGAACCGGCGATGCTCATCTGGTCCGCTTCACCTCCGGCGAACGGCCCTATTCAGCCCCCAACCTCAGCGCCCAATTGGCCGACCCCGCGCGTCTCAAGCTGTTCCACTTCGCGCGCTTTGACATCGCCGCACTGAAATACTGGCTGGGGATCGACTGCGCCCCGGTCTACTGCACCAAGATCGCCTCACGAATCGCACGCACCTATACCGACCGCCATGGCCTCGCCGACCTGACCAGGGAGCTTTTGGGCACGGAACTGTCCAAGGCGCAGCAATCGTCCGACTGGGGCGCCGACGACCTCAGCCGGGCGCAGCGGGAATACGCCGCTGCGGACGTGCTACACCTGCATGCACTAAAGGCCCGCTTGGACGCCATGCTGGAACGCGAGGGCCGGGCGCATCTCGCCCAGGCCTGCTTCGATTTCCTGCCCCACCGGGTCGCGCTCGACCTGGGCGGCTGGCCCGAGTTAGACATCTTCGCCCATTAGGGCGCGCTGGGAATCAGCCGGTGTCTTAAGGTTTACTTATCTGATAGGATTTTTGGGGGATACGCCTCTCCGGCGGCGGGTGTCGGCGGCAGGGGCGATCCGTTGATGAGGGACTGCTCCGATCACCATGCCCGCGAATCCAACCCCGCCCACCGCTGATGCCCCGGCAGATGACCAGGCAAGAAAAGACATCGCCGTTGGCCGGCGCGTGATCGAGATCGAAGCGGATGGAATGATCCAGGCCGCCCAGGCGCTCGACGAAAGCTTCGTCAAGGCCCTCGACATGTTTACCGACGTGGCCGGACGCATCATCGTTTCCGGTATGGGCAAGAGCGGCCACATCGCCAACAAGATCGCCGCCACGCTGGCATCGACGGGCACGCCGGCCTTCTTCGTCCACCCCGGCGAAGCGAGCCACGGCGACCTTGGCATGATCACCCGAGAGGACGCCGTGTTGGCGATCTCCAATTCCGGAGACACGGTGGAGCTCGCCGACATCATCGCCCACAGCCGGCGGTTCTCGATCCCGCTGGTCGCCATCACCGGGAAGGAAGCGAGCGCCCTGGCCGAGGCTGCCGACGTCGTCCTGGTCCTGCCCCAGGGCGACGAAGCCTGCCCGATGGGCCTGGCGCCGACCACGTCCACCACGGTGACGCTTGCGCTGGGGGATGCCCTGGCCATCGCCCTCCTGGAACGCAAGAGCTTCACCGCCGATCAGTTCCAGCTTCTCCATCCGGGGGGACAGCTCGGGCGTAAATTGGCCAAGGTCACCGACATCATGCACAAGGGTGAGTCCATGCCCATTGTTGCACCCAGCGACGTCATGGCGGACGTGTTGATCACCATCACCGCCAAGACCTTCGGCGTGGCCGGAGTGGTCGACGGCGACGGGCACTTGGCGGGCGTCATCACCGACGGCGACCTGCGCCGACACATGTCACCGGATCTGTTGGAAGTGCGCGCCGAAGACATCATGACCCGGGATCCAATTTCCGTCCCGCCCCAACTGCTGGCGGCGGAAGCGCTCGGCCTGATGAACGAAAAGCGCATCAGCGCCGTCTTCGTTCTCGATGACGGCAAGCCCATCGGCCTGGTGCGCATCCATGACATCCTGCATTGGGGGATCACCTGAGCGTCCAGTTGCGGTCACGCGGGACCATCAACATGACCACACCGCCAATCAAGACCCCGTCGAAACGTCTCAAGGCAGAAAGGGCCGAATCGAGGCCCAGCGAGCGCCGTCGGCGGCGCGGCCATGAAAATGCGGCGGCACCGCTGGGCACGATACCCACCCGGGAAGGCATCCCCGCCACCACCCAGCGCGCCCACCGGCGCAAGGTCTCCGCCCTGCGCCTGGCGTTGCCGGCGTTTGCCGTGCTGATCATCTGCGTTGTCGCGGTCTGGGCCCAATGGGGCGCCATCGAAGCTCGGTTCCGGGTCGGCTTCGCCAGCATCAACCCGGAGGAAGCCAAGACGCTCCGCATGGTGAAGCCGCGCTTCGCCGGCACCAACAAGCGGTCCCGCCCCTTCACGCTGACGGCCGACGAGGCGCGCCGCGCGAGTCCCGGGGCCGATGAGATCGTGTTGAAAAATCCCAAGGGCGACATCACCACCGACAGCGGTGCCTGGGTCGCCTTGATGGCGGCGAAGGGCAGTTACGCGCAGAAGAAGCAGGTGCTCCAGCTTGGCGGCGGCGTCGACCTCTTCCACGACAAGGGGCTGCATTTCGCGAGCCCCACCGCGCGGATCGACCTCAAGGCGGGCACTGCCGAGGGCAAGGATCCGGTCACCGGCAGCGGCCCCTCTATCGACGTAACCGGAGAGGGCTTCAAGGTGGTCGACGGCGGCAAGACCGTGGTGTTCACCGGCAAGTCGAAGGCCATCCTCTATCCCAGGGACAAACGCAAGCGCAAGGCGGCGCCAGCAAGGACGGAAAAATGAATCGCCGGCACACCTTCACGGCCCTTTTGACGTTGCTATTCTTTGCGGCGGTCCCGACCTTGATGTGGCCCGCCGCGCCGGGTCAGGCTCAGGGACTCGGGCTCGGCGCCAAAGGGTCCAAGCCGATCGAGGTCTATGCCGATCAAGGGATCGAGTGGAACCAGAAGGACCGACGCTATGTCGCCAGGGGCAATGCCAAGGCCATCCAGGGCGAGACCACGGTTTTTGCCGATACCCTGACCGCCCATTACGTCGAGACCAAAGGCAAGGGTTCGGAGATCACCCGCATCGATGCCGTGGGCAACGTCAAGATCGTCTCGCCGGAACAAACCGTCTATGGGGACCGCGGCGTCTACGACGCCCGCAAGGGCATGCTGGTGCTGACCGGAAGCAAGCTGCGCCTGGAAACCAAGGAAGACATCGTCACGGCGCGCGACAGCCTGGAATATTATGAAAAGAAGGCTCTTGCCGTGGCCCGTGGCAATGCCGTCCTGCGCCAGCGCAATCCGCCCAAGGGCGGCGGGCGCACCGTCCGCGCCGATGTGCTGACCACCCAGTCGGCGCCCAAGGGGCAAGGCCCGGCAAGCCGCGCCGGCAAGAAACAGGGCCCCCGCCGCATGGACGCTTACGGCAACGTGATCATCACCCGGCCCGGAGAGATTGCGCTGGGGCAGCGGGGGGTCTACCGTCCCGATCAAGAGACTGCGGAACTGTGGGGCAAGGTACGAATCACCCGGGGCAAGAACCAGATGAACGGCGAGCGCGCCATCGTCAATTTCAAGACCGGGATCAGCCGGCTTGTCGCCGGCGATAGCGGCAAGGGACAGCCGCCGGTGCGGGTTCTGATCGTTCCCAACCAGTAAGCCGCGCGGCGCCGGAGCGTCCCGGTCTTCATCGAAATTAAACCACTGATCGCCTACACCTTTTTGGATATGAACAACAAGATCACAGGTTCTGAATCGGCTGAACGCGGCGCCCGAAACGGTCCCGAGAAGGGGCCCGAACTGGTGCGCGTCAACACCGGCCTGGAAGTGATCGGCATGGGCAAGGGATTCAAGAAACGCCCGGTGCTGCGCGACGTCAGCCTGTCCGTGCAGCGCGGCGAAGCTGTCGGCCTGCTGGGCCCCAACGGTGCCGGGAAGACGACCTGCTTCTACCTGATCAGCGGCCTGATCAGCCCGGATTCGGGCACGGTGCTGCTGGACGGCGAAGACATCACCGACATGCCGATGTACCGCCGGGCCCGGATGGGGATCGGCTACCTGCCCCAGGAGGCATCCATCTTCCGCGGCCTGAACGTGGCCGATAATATCCGTGCTGTGCTGGAGGCGGTGGAGCCGGAGCGCGACAAGCGCGAGGCGTGCCTCGAAGACCTGTTGGCCGAGTTTGCCATCTCGCACCTCAGGCGCACCCCGGCGCTGGCACTATCGGGAGGCGAACGGCGCCGGGTGGAGATCGCCCGGGCGCTGGCCGCGGGGCCGCAATTCATGATGCTCGACGAACCGCTCGCGGGGATCGACCCGGTGGCGCTCGGCGACATCCGCGACCTCGTTCTGCATCTGAGGGACCGGGGCATCGGGGTCCTCATCACCGACCATAATGTCCGCGAGACCCTGGATATCGTCGATCGGGCCTACATCATCCATGACGGACATGTGCTGATGGATGGCACCCCCGACGAAATCATGGCCCACGAAGACGTCCGCCGGGTCTATCTGGGCGAACGCTTCAGCCTTTAGGCCGCCGCGATGGTGCTCTCCCCGAAACTGGCCCTTCGCCAAACCACGGCGCTCGTAATGACGCCGCAGCTGCAGCAGGCAATCAAGCTGCTGCAGTTGTCCAACCAGGAACTGGAAACCTTCATCGAGGCGGAGATCGAGGAGAACCCGTTGCTGGAGCGCGAATCGGCAGAGGGCGGGATGGAGCAGGAGCCCGATTCAGCGACAGGGCCAGAATCGGAGGACCGTGGCGGCGATCCAGCGGAACCGGGCGATGAGGCTTCGTTCGCCGGCGACGCCGAGGCGTCGGGAGGCGAAGCGGGACCGGAGTCCCCCGACGCTTTTGATAGCGCGGAAGAGCCCGTGCCCCAGGACGCCGCCGATCTGACCGCTTCCGACGCTCTTCCCGAGGCCGGC
>JAHEKA010000103.1 GCA_024638585.1 Rhodospirillales bacterium | reverse complement strand
GGCCCGCTGGCCGGGCAAAGCGTCAAGCCGGCGGAGGCCTATGAGATCATCAACCGCAACACGATGCGCGTCGCCATGCTGGAAAGCCCCAAGGCGATCGAGAATGCGGACGCCATCGCCGCGGTCGACGGCATCGACATGCTCTTGATCGGCACCAATGATCTCTGCGCCGAAATGGGCATCCCCGGCCAGCTCGACCATGACGACGTGCGCGCCGCCTACCAGGCGATGGCCGATGCCTGTCACGCGCACGGCAAGGCCATCGGCATCGGCGGCATCAAGGAAGGTCCGATGCTGGAGGCCATCTACGCCATGGGCGGGCGCTTCATCATGGGCCGGGTCGACGGCGTGCTGCTGGGCCAGGCGGCGGCCAAGGAGGTCGCGGATTACCGGCGGCTTTCGAACTGAAAAGGGCGGCCTTTGCCCTCATTCAGCCGTCACCCTCCGGTTTTTCCCGGGGGGTCTATGGATGCCCCGGATGAACCGGGGCATGACGGCATAGAATAACGGCGCGAGACCTAGAGAGCGTCGTGCAGGTGCTTTGAGGGCTTTTCGCCGCCGATCAGGATGAAGGCGAGGCGGCAGGGGTCTTCGCCCCGGGCCTCCCAGCCATGCCAGGTGCCGCGCTGGATCAGGATATCGCCGGGCTTCATCACGACCTCGGCATCGTCATCCAGTTTCATGGCGCATTCGCCCTGCAAGCAGATGCAGTAATCCAACGTGTCGGTGCGGTGCATGAAGGCGGCCTTGCCGGGGGCGAGCTCCAGGATGCGCAGCACGCTGCCCCGGGCCGGCGGGGCGATCCCCAGATCGCGCAAGGCCGGGTCCTCATCCCCCTCCACCGGGGCCGGGGTCTTGTCGGTCACCCACATGACACAGCCTTTGTGGCCCGACGGCATCACCTTCACGTTGCCCATGATCTCGTCCTTTTCGACGATGGCCTTGCCCTCGGCGTCGTGGCCGGTGACGATCCTGCGAATATCCATGTCTTTTCCCCCTGGCTTTCTGGGCGCGCATCGGCGCGGAAAACGTGGCCCGGCGGCTTACGCGCCCAGCACCTCGTTGTAATAGCTGAGATCGAAATAGCGCTCCGGATCGGTGAGCGGCGTCGGCGATGCGTATCTGGACCGCAGATCCAGTACCGTCTTGACGCCCTCGGTCAACACTGCCCCCTTGGGCGTGAGGCCCGATTTCGGATTGAGGAGATTCCCCATCACCTTGTCCACCACGCCGGGCTTGATCGCCGGCATTTTCTCCAGGAGCAGCGCCGCCGCGGCCTCCCGGTTGGCCGGGTCCATGACCCAGTCGAGCCCGGCAAGGTAGCCCGCGATATAGCCCTTCACGGCTTGCGCGTTGTCTGCGGCCCAGGACCGGGAGGCGGCAAAGATGCCGCCCTGGTATTCGTCGAACAGGTCGGTCGAGGTGCCGAGCACGTTGAATCCCTGGGACTGGGCGATGGAGGTGAAGGGCTCCAGCACCAAGGTGCCCGCGGTCTCCCCTTCACGCACCGAATCCCAGCGCTTGGGCGTCGCACCGACGGCGACCATCTCGTAATCGTCCGAGGTCAGTCCGGCACGGGCCAGCATCTCGTACAAGATGAAGGCGAAGCCGGTGGAAAGCGCATCGAGCGCCAGCGTCTTGCCCTTGACGTCTTCGAGGGTCTTCACGTCCGGCGCCGTGATCAAGGCGAGCTGCACCTGGGTCGCGCCCATGACGGCGCAGAGGTCGGGCGGGCTGTCGGGGGTGAACGCGCCCTGGCCTTCCTGATAGGCGACGACGTTGTCGAACGCCGTGCCCGCCATCTGGAAGGTGCCGTTGATCAGGTGTTCCGCCTGATAGGCCGAGCTCGGCGTGGTCGTCATGTTGATGTCGACGCCGTGGTCGGCGAAATTGCCATGTTCGATGGCGGCGAAGATGGGCAGGTTGGGCGCGCCCGCGAAACAGATCAGATCTATGGATGTCACTATATCTTCCTTTATGCTTTATGCCCGTTGGCGGGCCTTGGCATCCTGGATCACGCGCCAAACGCGCCCCGGGCTTACCGGCATCTCCAGGTTTTCGATGTCATAGTCCTTCAGCGCATCGACGACGGCGCTGACCACCACCGACGGCGCCGGGGTGGTGCCCCCCTCGCCGCCCGCCTTGATCCCGAGCGGATTGGTGGGCGAAAGCACTTCGACGATCTCAGTGGTAAAGTGCGGCAGGTTGTCGGATTTCGGCATGCCGTAATCCATGAAGGATCCCATCATCGGCTGGCCCGATTCGGGATCGATGCGGCATTCCTCCCACATCGCCTGACCCACCCCCTGGGCGATGCCGCCATGGGTCTGGCCATGGACGATCAGCGGGTTGATGCAGCGCCCGACATCGTCGATGGCGGTGTAGCGCACGATCACGCATGACCCGGTATCCGGATCCACCTCGATCTCGCATACCGCGCAGCCGTTGGGGAACACCTGTTCGTGCATCTCGTTGTCGGTCACCACGGCGAGGCCGTCCGAAAGGTCGTCCGGCAGGTCCGCATCGGCGGCGGCGGCGGCGAGCTCCAGGAAATCGAGCGAGCGGTTGCTGTCGGGCGCGGAAAAGCGGCCGTCATCGAACTGGACGGTATCGGCCGGCACCTCCAGCACGATGGCGGCGATCTTCTTGCCTTTCTCGACCAGTTCGTCGGACGCCATCTTCATGACCGTTCCCGCATGGCGCATGGAACGCCCGGAATGCGATCCGCCGCCGACGCTGACGATATCGGTGTCGCCCAGGATGATGCTGACCGTGGCCAGCGGCACGTGCAGCATGTCGGAGACCACCTGGGCGAAGCTGGTCTCATGGCCTTGGCCGCTCGGCTGGGTGCCGATGACGACGTCGACCGCGCCTTCGGGCTTGACGGTGATCTCGGTGCGTTCGCGCGGCGCCCCGGTCGACGATTCCACATAGTTGGAAATCCCCAGGCCCAGAAGCTTGCCCCGCGCGGCCGCTTGCTTGCGCCGCGCCTCGAACCCGTCCCAATCGGCGAGCCGCATGGCAAGGTCCATATTGGCTTCATAGGTACCGCTGTCGTAGCGGGTGTCCATGGCATTGACGAACGGGAAATTGTCCGGCGGAAGCAGGTTCTTGCGGCGCAGCTCGATCCGGTCGAAGCCGAGCTCCCGGCAAGCGATGTCGATCAGGCGCTCGATCGCGAAATTGACCTCGGGCCGGCCTGAGGACCGGTAGGCCTGGGTCGGCGCGGTATTGGTGAAGACACCCACGGCGCGGAGCGTCGCCGCCGGGATGGCATAGGAGCCGGTGATCAGCGCCGAGCCCTTGGCCAGCGGCGACAGCGACACGCAGCGCGCGCCGAGGTTGGAGATATTGGTTGCCCGCAGGGCGAGGAAGGTGCCGTCGGCCTTCATGGCAAGCTCGACATCGGTCACCAGGTCGCGGCCCTGGTAGTCGGTGAGGAACGCCTCCGACCGGGTACAGGTGAACTTCACCGGCCGCTTGATCTTGCCGCTCGCCCACAGGACCAGGCCGAACTCCACATAGACCCTGTTGCGGGTGCCGAAATTGCCGCCGACGTCGAACGACAGGACGCGGACATCTTCGCGGTCGACACCCAGGACCGTCGCCATCTCGCCCTTCTGGCGCACCGCGCCGCCGGACCCGGCGTAGAGGGTGTAGCGTCCGGTCTTGTCATCGAAGACGCCGAGCGCCGCCCGCGGCTCGAGCGGGACGCCGGTCACCCGGCCGATATTGAACTTGCGCGCAATGACGTGATCGGCCTGGGCGAAGGCCCTCTCCGTGGCCTCCTGATCGCCGAAACTGGTGTCGACCAGGATGTTGTTCGGCGCCTCGTCCCACACCAGCGGCGCGCCCGGGGCCATGGCGTCTTCGGAATGGGTGACCCAGGGCAGTTCCTCGTAATCGACCTCGACAATTTCCGCCGCGTCCATCGCCTGTTCGCGGGTTTCGGCCACCACCACGGCCACCGCCTCCCCCACGTGCCGCGCCCTGTCGGCCGGCAGCAGCATGTGCGGTCCCTCGAACACTTTTGCGCCGCCGGGGCCGGTCAGCTTCATGTCGAATTTGGTGGAGGGCACCGGCGAATGGGGAACCGGCTTCAGCCCGTCGGCCAGGCAATCGGCGCCGGTCAGCACCAGGAGCACGCCCGGCATGGCAAGCGCGGCGTCCTTATCGATCCCCTTGATGCGCGCGTGCGGATACGGCGAGCGCACCATGGCGGCATAGGTCTCGCCCTCCGCGCTGAAATCGTCGGAGAACCGCCCATGCCCGGTCAGCATGCGGTGGTCTTCCTTGCGGCGGATCGGCTGTCCGATCGCCCGGAAACCGGATTCCGCGGGGACCTCGAGCTCCCTATCCAAGGTCGGCGCATGTGGATCTGTGGCTTTCACCATGGCGGCGTGTCTCTCCCGGCCCCTGGGGCTCTCGGTTTCGGGCCGGGGGTGTGAAATCCCGCCCGCAAAACATGTCTTTCGGGCGCCTTATGTAACGCAATTGTGCGTGGCTGGAAACAGCGGGGTCTGTGAGCTCGAAACGGCCGCGCCGGCCGCTCGAACACGCGTCACGGAAAAGGCCGCTAGATGGTGGTCTGCGGCGGCAAATTATGACAGTATGCCGCCACGAAACGATAAGAGGCCCTTTGTTTTATGGTAAAGGACCCGGGAATCAGAATCGCATTTTTTGAATGTCGGAGGGAGACATTTTAATGGACCATCACTCAACCGCCGGGCGCTTCGGGCTCGGCATCGCCGCGGCGGCCTTGATCGGAACGGCCGCCTTCACCGCCACGCCGGCCAAGGCCGATGCGGTCGCCGATTTTTACAAGGGGCGCGACGTCACCTTTATCGTCGGCTTTTCCGTGGGCGGATCCTACGGTGCCTATGCCCGCATGCTGGCCCGGCACATGGGCCAATACGTGCCCGGCAAGCCGAACATGATCACCAAGCATTTGCAGGGCGGCGGCGGATCACGCGCGGCCAACTTCCTGTACAACGCCGCCCCCAAGGACGGCACGGTGCTGGGCTTCCTGGCCGACTCGCTGGCCGTCGGGCAGCTCATGTTCCCGAAAAAGGCCAAATACGACGCGTCGAAGATGCGCTACATCGGTCGCCTGACCCCGGTCAACCCGGTGCTGATGATCAACAAGAATCATAAGGTCAAGACCATCCAGGATGCCATGAAGCATCAGGTGATCGTCTCCTGTTCCGGGCGCAACAACCAGAGCTATATGTTCCCCAAAGCCACCAAGGAACTGCTGGGCGTCAATTTCAAGCAGGTTTGCGGTTATGCGGGCTCCGCGCCCCAGACCATGGCACAGGAACGTGGCGACATCGACGCCCAGTCGAGCGCCTGGATCAGTTGGAAAATCCGCAAATGGGACAAGATCCAGCGCGGCGACCTGATTCCCCTCATCCAATATGGGCGTGAGCGGGAAAAGGACCTGCCCAACGTGCCGTTGCCCCAGGACCTGACCAAGGATGCCGACAACAAGAAGATCTTCAACTTCCTGTTCGCGGGCGGCGCAGTGGGACGCACCCTGATCGCCGCACCGGGCACCCCCATGGACCGGGTCAACGCACTTCGCGCAGCCTTCCAGAAGACCGTCAAGGATCCGAAGTTCCTGGCCGACGCCAAGAAAGCCAACGCCAATATCGATCCGCTGGACGGCGCGTCCCTGGACAAGATCACCGCCGACGTGCTGGCGACCGAAAAGCGTCTGATCAACCAGACGCGCAACATCATGAAGGGCTATCAGAAGAACTGTAAGAAGAACTGCAAGCGCAAGAAAAAGAAGAAAAAGAAGAAATCGTCCTAACCTAGCGGCCTCGCGCCGCAGCACCTCAATGGGAACGCCGCGCCTTCTAAAGGGCGCGGCGTTCGCCGAACGGGAACCAGGAAAACGCCCTGAATCCTTTTCCATTCATCACTGGGAGATCAATGATGACACCTCGTTCAACCCTAAGAATGATCGGAGCCGGGGCGCTGGGCGCCGCGGTCCTCGCAGCGGGCGCATTCGCCCCCAAACCGGCATTGGCCGATAAGGTCGCGGATTTTTATAAGGGCCGCGACATTACCTTCCTCGTGGGCTTTTCCGTGGGCGGTTCCTACGGCGCCTACGCCCGGCTGGTTGCCCGCCACATGGGCAAATACGTCCCGGGCAAGCCCAACATGCTGACCAAGCATCTGCAAGGCGGCGGCGGGTCGCGCGCGGCGAACTTCCTTTACAACGCCGCGCCCCAGGATGGCACCCACCTGGGATTCCTCTCCGATTCCCTGGCCGTGGCCCAGCTGCTGTTTCCCAAGAAATCGAAATACGATGCGACCAAGATGCGCTACATCGGCGGCATCACGCCGGTTAATCCCGTGGTCATGATCAATGCCAGCCATAAGGTCAAGACCATCCAGGACGCCATGAAGCATGAGGTCATCATCTCCTGCTCGGGCCGGGGTTCGCAGACCTTCATCATGCCCAAGGCCATGAAGGAGTTGTTGGGCGTGAAGTTCCGCCAGGTCTGCGGTTATGCCGGTTCGGCGCCGCAGAGCATGGCCATGGCGCGGGGCGACGTGGCGGCCCAGTCGAGCGCCTGGGCGAGCTGGAAGATCCGCCATTTCGACGACATCAAGTCGAAGAAGATCATCCCCCTGGTGCAGGTCGGCCTCAAGCGGGAGAAGGACCTTCCCGACATTCCCCTGATGCAGGATCTGACCACCAACGCCGATGACAAGACCATTCTGGAGTTCCTGTCCGTGGGCGGCGCCGTCGGCCGCTCGGTCATTGCGGCACCGGGCACCCCGATGGACCGCGTCACGGCGCTCCGGGCGGCCATCGACAAGACCATGGCCGATCCCGCGTTCCTGGCCGATGCCAAGAAGCAGCGTGCGACGATCCTGCCGACATCGGGCGCCGAATTGGACGCGCTGACCAAAAAGGCCCTGGCCACGCCCAAGAACCTGGTGCAGAAGGCCCGCAACATCATGAAGGGCTACGCCAAGAACTGTAAGAAGGACTGCAAGCGGAAGAAAAAGAAGAAAAAGAAGAAATCCTCCTGACGGCATCGTCGCCGATCAAGAGAGGCGCCCGCGGCATAAGCCGCGGGCGCCTTTTTTCGGTGCCGGTGGCCGGGGCCACCGCCGGTCTTTACATCATATTGAAGTACCGGCTGCCGCGCAGGATCGGTAGCCAATCGCCCAGCAGCGCCTGGGGCCAAAGGACCTTGAGCACGATGTGAAACAGCAGGTAGCTGAGCCCCCACATGATGCCCGAGACCAGCAGCGTCGTGGTCCAGCTTTCGCGCGCCTCGAACCGGATATAGGCGATCATGAACACCAAGATCGCCGGCATCAGACCAATCACCTGGGCGGCAAAGATATAGCCCATGCACCACAGCAGATAACGCAACGCCCGACCGTAAATCGTGCGCGAGACAAGATCGCCGTAATCCGCCTGGATGTCGAAATGCACCTCGTCCAGGACCTC
>JAHEKA010000102.1 GCA_024638585.1 Rhodospirillales bacterium | reverse complement strand
CCATTTCGAGCCCGGCGTCAATGAAGAGCTGGCCGCCACCGCCCTGATGGGAACCCAGCAGGTCGGCCTGTTCCCAGGCGCCCGGGTCGAAGGCGTGTTCGGCATGTGGTACGGCAAGGGCCCGGGGGTTGATCGGGCCGGCGATGCCTTCAAGCATGCCAACCTCGCGGGGACCGCGCCGCAAGGCGGGGTGCTGGCGGTCGCCGGCGACGACCACGGCGGGATATCCTCCACCACCGCCCATCAGAGCGAATTCGCCTTTATCGACGCCCAGATCCCGGTGCTGGCCCCGGCCGGCCTGCAGGACGTCCTGGACCTGGGCCTTGCCGGCATCGCCATGTCCCGGGCGTCGGGCTGCTGGGTGGCACTGAAATGCCCCTCGGCGGTGATCGAGCAGGCGGCAACGGTGGAGGCGGCACTTTCGCGCTTCTCCTTCACCGCGCCGGACAGGGCGGGGCTGCCCGACGGCGGCCTGCACATCCGCTGGCCCGACAAGTCGACCGACCAGGAACACCGCCTTTCCGGTCCCAAGCTCCGCGCCGCGGAGGCCTTCGCGCTGGCCAACGGGCTCGACCGGACCTTCGAGAAAAACGCGGCCAGCCGTATCGGTATCGTCGCCGCCGGCAAGGCCTTCGCCGACACAAAGGAAGCGCTGCGGCTGCTGGGGCTCGACGGCGAAATGGGGCGCGCCGCCGGTCTCTGCCTGTTCAAGCCCGCGATGGTCTGGCCGCTGGTTGGCGACGCGGTGCGCAATTTCGCCGAAGGGCTGGACGAGATCATCGTGATCGAGGAAAAGCGCGCCCTGATCGAACCGCAGATCCGCGACATCCTCTACGCCGCGCCCCAAGGCGCGCGTCCCAAGATTTTCGGCAAGCGGGGGGCGGACGGCGCGGCGTTGATCCCGTTGTCGGGCGTGATCGAGCCCGACGGCATCGCCCGGGCCTTGGCCGGCCACCTCGGGCAGACCGGCGGCGGCCCGGGCATCGCGGTGACGCCACCGCCCGCGTTGCCCGAGCCACCTGCCCCGGTGCTGCGCCGGCCGCCGCATTTCTGTTCCGGCTGCCCGCACAACACCTCCACCCGGGTCCCCGAAGGCCATCGGGCGCTGGCCGGGATCGGCTGTCATACCCTGGCCCTGTGGTCCGACCCCAACACCCAGACCTTGACCCAGATGGGCGGCGAGGGGGCAAGCTGGATCGGCCAAGCCCCGTTCACCGACACCCCTCACGTGTTCACCAATATCGGCGACGGCACCTATTACCATTCGGGCTTCCTGGCGATCCGCGCGGCACTTTCCGCCAAGGTCAACATCACCTTCAAGCTGCTTTACAACGACGCCGTCGCGATGACAGGCGGCCAGGCGGTGGAGGGTGGGCTGACGGTTCCCGCGATCGCCCGGGAGCTGGCCGCCGAAGGGGTCGCGCGCATCGTCGTGGTGGCCGAGGAGCCGGGCCATTACCCGCGCACCGACCGGTTCCCGGAAGGGGTCACGGTGCTGGGCCGCGACGGATTCGATTGCGCCCAGACCGAGCTTGCCGCGACGCCCGGCGTCACGGTGCTGATCTTCGATCAGACCTGCGCCGCGGAAAAGCGCCGGCGCCGGCGCCGGGGGACGATGGAGGACCCCGACCGCTGGGTGTTCATCAACGAGCGCGTCTGCGAGGGCTGCGGCGACTGCCAGCAGGCGTCGCACTGCCTGTCCGTGGTGCCGGTCGAGACACCGCTCGGCGAAAAACGCCGCATCGACTACGCCAGCTGCAACAAGGACGAGACCTGCCTCAACGGATTCTGCCCCGCCCTGGTCACCGTGGAAGGCAAGCGCAAGCAAACCGGCCGGGGCGCCCAAACAGGCGCCGAGCCCGACGAGATCCCCGTTCACCTGACCGACCTGCCGGCCCCCGATCGGATCGACGCCGCCCTGCCCTGGCGCATCCTGGTGGCAGGCATCGGCGGCACCGGCGTGGTCACGGTGGGCCATCTCATTGCGCTTGCCGCCCATATGGAGGGCCGGGCGGTGACGGTGATGGACCAGACGGGGCTCGCCCAGAAAGGCGGATCGGTCACGAGCCACGTGACCGTGGCCGGGGACGGGGACGACATCACCGCGGCCCGCATCGCCGCCGGCCAGGCCGATGCGATCCTCGGCTGCGACCTGGTGGTGGCGGCGGACACGCCCCAGCTTCACGCCATGGCCGAGGGACGCACCCGGGCCGTGGTCAACAGCGCCGAAGCCATCACCGGCGCCTTCCTGCGCGACCCCGGCCGCGCCTTCCCCAAGGATCCGCTGCTGGCTGCGCTGACGGCACGCATCGGCGGCGGCGCGCTGGCCCTGGTGGACGCCACGTCGCTGGCGGCGCGCCTGACCGGCAATCCGATCACCGCCAACGTCTTCCTGCTGGGCTTCGCCTGGCAGCAGGGGTTGGTCCCGGTCTCCGAAGAGGCGCTTGTCCGCGCCATAGAGCTCAACGCGGTCGCCGCGGAGGCCAATCGCGAGGCCTTTACCTGGGGCCGCCGGGCGGCGGTGGATGGGGCGACGGTCGCGGCGCTCGCGGGTCTCGACGGAGGGAAAGAAGAAGCCGAGCCCGCGCTTGAGGCCATGATCGAAACCCGCGCCGATTTCCTGGCGCGCTACGGCGGCCCGGACCTGGCCCGGCGCTACCGCGAGATCGTGGCCGAGATGGGGCGCATCTCCGGCCAGCGGGTGCCCGGCCGCGCCGGTCTCGCCCGCGCGGTGGCGGAGGGTTACTTCAAGGTGCTGGCGGCCAAGGACGAATACGAGGTCGGCCGCCTTTACACCGACGGGGTGTTCGATGCCGCCCTGGCGGAAAGCTTCGAACCGGGCTACCGCGTGCATTACCACATGGCGCCGCCGTGGATTTCCCGGCGCGATAGATTGACCGGCCACCCCATCAAGCGCCGCTTCGGGCCCTGGCTGCGCCCGACCCTCAAGGCCCTCGGCCTGCTGCGGTATTTTCGCGGCATCCTCATCGATCCCTTCCGCGCCACCGGGGACCGCAGGCTTGAGCAGGCCGAGAAGACGGCCTATGAACAGGATCTCCTGCGCATCTGCCGTGCGCTCAATCCGGAGAATTTCGATCTGTGCCTGGAACTGGCCGCCATGCCAACGGCGGTGCGCGGTTTCGGTCACGTCAAGCGGGCCGCCTTTGATGCCGTGGCGCCGCGCCGGGCGGAGATCCGCGCCGGCCTCGATAAGGGGAACAATGACCGCCTGGCCGCAGAATAGTCATCGCTTGCCAATGGGCGATCGGTCGGGCTCAAGGGACCGTCCCCGGTTTTCCTTCTCCGGCAGTCCGGTAAGGGCCCAATACGCATCATGACGAAATTCGACCCGCTGGCCGGATTCATCCGGGCGATGCGCCACCGCCATTACCGCAACTACACGATCGGCAGCGTGCTGTCCCTGATCGGCACCTGGACGCACCGCATCGCGCTCTCCTGGCTGACCTGGGAACTGACGGGATCCTATGTGTGGCTTGGGATCATCGCCTTTTCCGACATGTTCATGATGATGCTGGTGACGCCCTTGGCCGGCGACCTGGCCGACCGCATGGACCGGCGCCGGGTCGCCTTCTGGTCCCAGTTCGCCATGATGTGCCAGGCCGCCACCATCGCCATTCTGGTCTTCCTAGGCTGGATCAACGTCTGGGGGCTTCTGGTCCTCACCCTGGCGCTCGGCGCCATGCACGCCTATCACACCGCTTCGCGGCTCGCCATGGTTCCCAACCTGGTGCCAGAGGAGGACCTGACGCCGGCCATTGCCATCAATTCCCTGATCTTCAACGTCGCCCGGTTCGTCGGACCGGCGGTCGCCGGGGTCATCATCGCCAGCGTCGGCGTCGCTCCCGCCTTCACCTTCAACGCGCTGACCTTCGTCATCTTCTTGATTGTCCTCGCCCGCCTGGAGATGCTGCGCAGCGAACATCGGCCCGGCCGGGGCGGCGGAATCATCGTCAATGTCACCGAAGGGATCCGCTACGCCGCCGGCCATGCCGGGATCGGCCCACTCCTGGTGATGCTGGCGGTGACCGCCTTCGCGGCACGGTCGTTGCCCGACCTGATGCCGGGCTTCGCCGACGGCGTCTTCCAAAGGGGCCCGGCGGGGCTGGCCTGGTTGACCGCGATGATGGGGCTGGGCGCCATGGGATCGGGCTTCGTGCTGCTGGCCCGGGACGGGGTCAAGGGCATGACGACAATGGTGACCCACTGCCTGGTGCTGCTCGGCATCGTCACCGTGGTGTTCGTCCTGATGGACATCTTCTGGATCGCGGCAGTGGTCATGGTGGCGATCGGCTTTACCATGAACCTCAACGGCATCGGCGTCCTCAACCTGATGCAAAGTGCGGTCGACGGGACGCTGCGCGGCCGGGTGATGGCGATCTACACCTTCCTGTACCAGGGGGCTCCGGCGGCCGGCACGCTGCTGCTGGGCGGGATCGCCGAATACACCGGACTGCCTTGGCCGGTCGGCGCCGCCGGCGTGTTTCTGATGCTGGTCTGGCTATGGATGGTGCGCCGCCTCGGCACCATGACCGCGATCCTGGAAGGCCCAGAACCCGCCAGCCGCGCGCGGGAGCCGGCACGATGATCCGCGGCGGAAATTGGGTGCACGTCGTCCAGGCGCTGCGCTACCGGGATCACCGGTTGTTCAACACGACCCTGGCACCCGCGTTGATCAGCCTGTGGGCCCAGCGCACCGGCATCGGCTGGCTCGCCTGGGACCTCACCCACTCCCCCACCTGGCTCGGCGTCGTGGCAGCGGCCGACCTTTTGCCGGGGGTGATCCTATCGCCCTTCGCCGGGGTCACCGCCGACCGGGCGGTTCCCCTCAAGATGATGCGCCTCACCCAGGGCATCATCATGGTCCATGCCCTGGTGCTGTGGGCGCTGACCGCGAGCGGGTTGATCAATATCTGGATCCTGTTCGGCCTGGCGCTGGTCACCGGGTTCAACCAACCCTATTCCACCGCCGGGCGCATGGTGTTCTATCCCGTGCTGGTGCCCCGCGAAGAACTGGGGACCGCCATCGCCATCAACTCCACCGTGTTCAACGCCGGACGCGCCATCGGACCGGCCCTGGCGGGGCTGATGATCGGGCCGTTCGGGGTGGCCTCGGTGTTCCTGTTCAATTTCGCGACCTTCCTTGCCCATCTCGTCAACCTGTTCCGCATCCGACCGATTCGCACGGAACGCCACCAGCGGCATCGAACCGGCATGATCAGCGAAATCCGCGAGGGTCTCGCCTATACCCTGCGCCATCCCGGCATCGGCCCCCTGCTCTTGCTGATGACGGTCGCCTCCATGATGTCCCGCCCTTTGAGCGAGATGTTGCCCGGGTTCGCCGACGAAGTGTTCGCGCGCGGTCCCGAAGGGCTCGGCTGGATGCTGGCGGCGGCGGGGTTCGGCGGGGTCGTGGGCGCCATCTGGCTGACCCGCCGGGGCCCGGTCCAGGGGCTCACCAATGTCGTGCTGATGACCACGCTGGTGATGGGCCTGGCCATGGCCGCCTTCGCCCTGATCGGTAACTTCTGGCTGGCCCTGGTGTTCCTCGCCGTCATTGGCTTCGCCCACACGGTGTCGGGGACCGGTACGCAGTCGCTGATGCAGACCGCCGTTTCGGCCGCGGTCCGGGGCCGGGTGATGTCGCTCTATACGGTGATCTTCCGGTCGATGCCGGCAATCGGCGCCATAGCCATCGGCGTCGCCGCGGAGATGGTGGGATTGACCCTCGCGGTGGCCGGCGCCGGCGTGCTGTGCATGGTCGCGTGGGCCGCCGCCCTTCCCCGGCACAAGGCCTTGGCGGCGGCGCTGGAGGTTTCGCCCAAGGAACCGTGAACCGCGCCCGGTCACCACGCCGCAGTGCAGGAAATCTGCTCTCGGGGGCTTGCGGTATCTAGGAATCAATCCCCATATCCTGTATGAGTGAAGATACGGATACCGGTATTTAGCGTCGGTAGGCCGTGCAACCTTGGGAATGCCGTCGCCCCCGGCAAGGACGATCTACCCATGACCACAACGGAAACTCTTGATTACACGAAGGAAATCGCCCGCTCGACGGCGCCGCTCTACGATCGCGTCAAGACCGTGATCCCCGAGGCGGAGTGGCCGGTGCACGCGCCCTACGTCGCCGCCATCAATCGCGTGAAGAAGGAGCGCAACGCGGTGATCCTGGCGCACAATTACATGACGCCGGAAATTTTCCACTGCGTCGGCGATCTGTGCGGAGACTCCCTGGCTTTGGCCAAGATGGCCCAGGAGACCGATGCCGAGGTCATCGTGCTGGCGGGAGTCCATTTCATGGCCGAAACCGCCAAGCTGTTGAACCCGGAAAAGATCGTGTTGATGCCGGACATGGATGCCGGCTGCTCGCTCGCTTCCTCGATCACCGGCGCCGACGTGCGCGCCCTGAGGGCGGCCCATCCCGGGCGTCCGGTGGTGACTTATGTCAATACCTCGGCCGAGGTGAAGGCGGAATCGGACATTTGCTGCACCTCCTCCAATGCCGTGAAGATCGTGGAATCGCTCGGCGTGGACGAAGTCATCATGATTCCCGACGAATATCTCGCCGGATTCGTCGCCTCCCAGACCGATGTCAAGATCATTCCCTGGCAGGGCCACTGCGTGGTGCATGAGGCCTTCACGGTCGAGGAGATCGAGGAATACCGCGGCATGTACGACGACATCGCCGTCATCGCCCATCCCGAATGCCCGGGCGACGTGTTGAATGCCGCCGATTTCGTGGGGTCCACCAGCGCCATGATCAACTGGGTGCGGACCCGCAAGCCCAAGCACGTGTTCATGGTCACCGAATGTTCGATGAGCGACAACGTCGCCGCGGAGGAGCCCGAGGTCGAGTTCATCCGCCCCTGCAACCTGTGCCCGTACATGAAGATGATCACCCTGCCCAAGATTCTCGATTGCCTCGAGACCTTGGAACCCAGGGTCGAGATTGACGAGGACGTCGCGATGCGCGCGAAAATTGCCGTCGAGCGCATGGTGGCGGCGAGCTGAATGGCGCCTCGGCGCGGGCGCCATTCCGGTTGGGGAGGTGTTCGCACCGGCGCAGCCGGCGGAGGGTGGCCGACGCTTGTGCCATTCGACGGGACACGGTGTTCCGGCTTCGGCCGGTAGGACAAATTCAGGGGGAAGAGGGGAAATTCAACGGCACTGCACGGGATATCCTGCGATCGCGATCGCCATCCCGATCGCCATGGGCCGGACCGCGGAACTCTGCGGCCGCCCAGGCGAGGACGGCACCTTGCCGCCGGCCATCTCCGGAGCGTTCTACCGGGTTGGCACACACCCAAGTGATACATTTCTGAGAATCTGGGTTGAACTTTGTTTCATTTTCGAATAAATCTCTTGTTAACAATAAGAAAAGAAACGGATTGTTAACTATAAAATCAATTTATAGTTAATATTTATGGTTAATTTTTGTTGAGTGGTTTCTGAGGGGAGGCGGCTAATCCCATGGAACCATGTGGAAAAGAAATTTTCCG
>JAHEKA010000101.1 GCA_024638585.1 Rhodospirillales bacterium | reverse complement strand
TCGAAGACGCCGTCAGCCTTCTGGGCAGTCTGGAGAACGCCAAGCTCCTGGCCGGCGGTCAGAGCCTGATGCCCATGCTCAACATGCGCTACGCCCAGCCCGATCACCTGATCGACCTCAACCGGGTGGCGGCGCTGTCCTTCATCCGTGAAGGGGCGGACGGCCTCGAGATCGGCGCCATGACCCGCCAACGGGAGATCGAATATTCCGAGGACATCGCCCGCCTTTGCCCGTTGCTGGCGGAAGCCATGCCGCAGGTGGGCCATCGCCAGACGCGGAACCGTGGCACCGTCGGCGGCTCCCTTGCCCATTCCGACGGCGCGGCCGAGATTCCCACCATCGCCGCCGCCTTGGACGCGCGGCTCAGCATCACCGGGCCCAGCGGCACGCGCGAGGTCGCCTATTCCGACTTCCCCATGGGCTACCTGATGACGGCGCTGGGCTGGGATGAACTGTTGGTCTCCGTCCACCTGCCGGCCTGGGCGCCGGGACACGGCTGGGCGTTTGAGGAATTCGCCCGCCGCCATGGCGATTTCGCCATCGTCTCCGCCGCCGCCCTGATCGAACGGGACGCCGGCGGTACCATTACCCGCGCCGCCCTGGCGCTGGGCGGCATGGGCGCCGCCCCGGTGCGGGCGGAGGCGGCAGAGGCCGCCCTGACCGGCCAGCCGGGCAGCGATGAGGCGATTGCCGCGGCGGCGGACACCTGCCGGTCGATCGAGGCCCAGGACGACGTCCATGCGCCCGCCGCCTATCGCCAAAAATTGGCCGCCGTGTTGGCGCGCCGCGCGCTCACCCGGGCGGCCGAACGGGCGCAAGCCGCGGGGGGCCGGTGACCATGGCGGACACGCGCAAGATCACCTGCACGGTCAACGGAACGGAGCATTCGGTCGAGGTCGAGACCCGCCTGACCCTGGCCGACATGCTGCGCCGCGAGCTCAACCTCACCGGCACCCATCTGGGCTGCGAACACGGCGTCTGCGGCGCCTGCACGGTGCTGGTCGACGGCCGCAGCGCGCGGGCCTGCCTGATGCTGGCGGTCCAGGCCGATGGCGCCGCGGTGGACACGGTCGAGGGCCTGGCACCGAGCGAGGACGCGCTGCACCCCCTGCAAGACGCCTTCCGCGACCATCACGGCCTGCAATGCGGTTTCTGCACGCCGGGGATGCTGATGACCCTGAAGGAGTTGCTGGCCGACAACCCGGACCCCAGCGAGGACGAGGTCCGCGTCGCCATATCGGGCAATCTGTGCCGCTGCACCGGCTATCAGGGGATCGTCGATGCCGCGCTGGATGCCGCCCAGCGGCTTCGCAATGGAGAGGGATCATGAGCGGCGACGCTTACGCCGATGCGCCCAAGCGCCTGGAAGACGATCCCCTGTTGCGGGGCCGGGGACGGTTCATCGACGACATCGCGCTGCCCGGCATGCTGGAGGCCGCCTTCGTGCGCAGCCCCCACGCCCATGCCGCCATTGCCGGCATCGATGCCGAAGCCGCCCGCGCCGTGCCCGGCGTCCATGCGATTCTGACCCGCGACGACATCCTGCCCTATCTCGAGACCGAATTCCTGGTGGTCGGCCTCCCGAGTTCCGCCTACAAGCAGCAGCGCGACCGCCCGGCGCTGGCCGGGGCCGAGACCGTCCATGTCGGCGAGCCCATCGCCGTCGTGATTGCCGACAACCGCTACATCGCCGAGGACGCGGCGCAAATGGTGATGGTCGATTACGACATCCTGCCTGCCGCCTCCGACTGCCGGGACTCCCTGGCAGACGGGGCGCCGCCGGTTCATGCGGGGGCCGAGGACAACCTGCTGGCGGAATTCGACATCGGTTACGGCGATACCGATTCGGCCTTCGCCGCCGCCGACCATACCTTCAGCGAGGACTTCCACATTCACCGCGGCGGCAGCCATTCGATGGAGTGCCGCGGCGCCGTCTCAGCCTACGATCCGGCCACCGACCAGCTCACCCTTTGGGTCTCCTCCCAGATGCCCCATTCGACGCTGCGGGTGCTGGTCGACATGCTGGGCCGCAACGAGAACCAGATCCGCGTGGCGACGCCGGATATCGGCGGCGGCTTCGGGCCCAAGCTGGTGGTGTACCCGGAAGACGTGGTGCTGTGCATCGCCGCCCTGAAGCTTGCCCGCCCGGTGAAATGGATCGAGGACCGGCGCGAGCATTTCATCGCCACCACCCAGGAGCGCGACCAGAGCTGGACCGTCGACGTTGCCTTTGGCGATGACGCCCTCATCAAGGGCATCCGCGGCGTCATGGTCCATGACCATGGGGCCTTCACGGCGCGCGGCATCAATCTGCCGCAGAATTCCGCCGAATCGCTGCCCGGCATCTACCACGTGCCGCACTACCGGATGAACGTCAAGCTGGCGCTGACCAACAAGGTGCCGGTGACGCCGGTGCGCGGCGCCGGACACCCACAGGCAAACTTCGTCCTCGAACGGGTGTTCGACCGCATCGCCCGGGAGCTCGGGCTGGACCGGAACGAGGTGCGGCTGCGCAATATGATCGGTCCCGAAGAGATGCCCTTCGAACGGCCCTTGAAAACCCGGGGCGGGCTGCCTGTGACACTCGATTCCGGGGACTACCCCAAGTGCCAGAGGACCGTCGCCGAGCGCATCGGCTGGGATGAATTCCCGGGCCGCCAAAAAGCCGCCCATGCGGACGGGCGTTATATCGGCATCGGCCTCGCCAATTTCGTCAAGGGCACCGGGCGCGGCCCGTTCGAAGCGGTGACCGTGCGCGTCGGCACCTCGGGGCGCATCCACGTCTATACCGGGGCCACGGCCATGGGCCAAGGCACCAAGACGATGCTGTCCCAGGTCGTCGCCGAAGTGTTGGGCGGCGACATCGCCAACGTCACCGTCACCACCGGCGACACGGCGGCGACGGCGCTCGGGATCGGCACGTCGAACAGCCGAAGCACGGTGACCGCGGGCACCTCCGCCCATGTGGCGGCGGGCAAGGTGCGCGACAAGGCGTTGGCGGTGGCATCGGCGCTGCTCGACGTTCCCGCCGCGGATCTCGAGATCGCCGGCGACGAGGTGCGCCCCAAGGGCGGACCGGGGCAAATCGCGAACATAAAGGTCACCTTGGGAGAGATCGCCCACGCCGTCTCCGGCACGCCGGGCTATTCCTTGCCCGCCGGCATCGACGCCGGGATGGAGGCGACCGAACACGTGATCCTCGACAGCCCGGCCTATGCCAGCGGCGCGGTGGCGGCGGAGGTCGAAGTGGATGTGGAGACCGGGGGCGTGCGTATCCTCAATTACGTGATCGCGCTGGACAGCGGGCGGATCATCAACCCGATGATCTCGGCAGGCCAGGCGCTGGGCGGCACGGCGCACGGCATCGGCAACAGCCTCTTCGAACGCATGGCCTATGACGAGAACGCCCAGCCGCTGACCACCAATTTCGCCGATTACCTGCTGATCACGGCGCCGGAAATGCCCCGGGTCGATGTTTGGTTCGAGGAATCACCGTCGCCGCTCAACCCGCTCGGCGTTAAGGGCGTGGGCGAGAACGGCGTGGTGCCGGCGCCGGGCGCGGTCATCGCGGCCATCGAGGATGCCCTCTCGCCCTTCGCCGTCCGCATCACTCAGGCCCCCATCAGCCCGCCCGAAATCCTCGCCCTGATCGAAGCGGCGCGCGGGCAGGGTTAACTCGCCCGCGACGCAAGCCGCATTTTCCTTGGCGCCGGGCCCTTGGGCGGGGCTAAGATCACCGCCTGCACCCGCCAATGAGCGGTGAAAAGACAACAGGTCAGAGCACCGAAACCGGGGAGGATCCCATGTCGCGACTGGATCGCTGCTACAACATTGCCGATATGCGCGAAATCGCGCGCCGCCGCCTGCCCAAGGGGGTTTTCGAATATCTCGACCGCGGCGCCGAGGACGAGGTCGCGCTGGCCGACAACCGCGAGGCCTTCAAGCGGCTCAAGCTGCGCACCCGCTTCCTGGTGGACCTGTCGGAACGGGACATGGGCACCGAGCTGCTGGGCGCGCGTTCCGAGCTGCCCATGGCCATCGCCCCCACCGGGATCGCCGGGTTGACCTGGTATGAGGGCGAGCTGGAGCTTGCCAAGGCCGCCGCCGCACAAGGGATTCCCTTCACCCTGGCCACCGGTTCGGTGACCTCCATGGAGAAGATCGCCGACGTCGCGGGCGGGCGGCTGTGGTTCCAGCTCTACATGTGGAAGGAAGAGGAGCTGTCCTACGAAATGGTCGGCCGGGCCCGGGATGCCGGGTTCGAGGCCCTGGTGGTGACCATCGACGGGGCGCTCGGCAACAACCGCGAGTACAACAAGCGCAACGGCTTCACCATCCCCTTCACGATTTCGCCACGGTCGGTCACCGATATGGCGCTGCATCCCGAATGGCTGCTCGGCGTGATGGCGCGCTACATCACCACCACCGGCATGCCGCGCCATGAGAACTACCCCGCCAAATACGCCCAGCGGGTGACCACCGGCACCGGCAAGGAGCGCCCCATGCGCCACACCGCCATGACCTGGACCGATATCGACCGCATGCGGGAGTTCTGGCCCGGCAAGCTGATCATCAAGGGCATCCTGCGCGAGGAAGACGCGGTGCTGGCGGTGGAGCACGGCGCCGACGGGGTGGTGGTCTCCAACCACGGCGGGCGGGCGCTCGACGCCGCGGCGCCGACCATCGACGTGCTGCCGGAAGTCGTCCGCGCCGTCGGCAACAAGACCACGGTGATCCTGGATTCGGGTATCCGCCGGGGCTCGGACATGGTCAAGGCGCTGGCGCTCGGCGCCGATGCGGTCCTGACCGGGCGGGCAACGCTTTACGGCACCTCGGTCGCCGGCCAGGCGGGGGCGGAGAAGGCGATTTCCATCCTCAAGACCGAATTCGAGAAGACCATGGCCTATGTCGGCTGCCGCCGGGTCAGCGAAGTGACATCTGACATCTTCGCCAAGCCGGTGACACTGGGCTATGCGCCGCGGGCCGAGGCCGCCGAATAAACGCCGATGATCATCGATTCCCAGGTGCATATCTGGGCGGCGGAGACGCCCGACCGGCCCTGGTTCCGGCCGGACGCCCACCTGCCCAGCCCGTTCGGCTATGAAGACCTGCGGACGCAGATGCGCGAGGCCGGGGTGGACGCCGCCATCCTGGTTCCCCCGGGCTGGGAGGGCGGACGGAACGACCTGGCGCTGGCCGGCGCCGCGCAATACCCGGATCTCTTCACGGTGATGGGGCGGATCGATCTCGCCCCGCAAGAAAACGCCGCCCTGCTGCCCCAATGGACCACCGCCCCCGGCATGACCGGCATCCGCCTCGCCTTCCAGAAGGCGACGGAAGCTCCCTGGCTGCATGACGGCACCGCCGACTGGTTCTGGCCCGAAGCGGAAAAATACGACATCCCGCTAATGCTGTTCGCCCCAGGCCAGAACGCGGCCTTCACCGAGATCGCCCGCGCCCATCCGAAGCTCAGGATGATCATCGACCACATGAACCTGAACCGGGAAAAGGACGACGACGCCATCGCGGCGATCGAAAGCTTGATCCCCATGGCGGAGTTCCCCAACGTCTCGGTCAAGGTGAGCTCCATCCCGCTCTATTCGACCGCGCCCTACCCCTACCGCAACCTGCACCCGGTCTTGCAGCGCCTGATCCGCGCTTTCGGACCGGAGCGCTGTTTCTGGGGCACCGACCTCACCCGCATCTGGACGATCATCGAGAGCTACCGCCAATGCGTGACGCTGTTCACCGAGGAGTTTGACTTCCTCTCCGCAAACGACCTTGAATGGGTGATGGGAAAGGCGCTCACCCGGTTTCTGCGATGGACCCCGGAGGCAGCCTGAGGGGCCGCCTCCAGCGTAGAATTGACACATTTCTCGGCTAGGAAGGCGTGAAACCCGGTTCTATCGGCCGAAGGAGACATCCGCCATGAGATCGCTTGCCCCTCTGTCCCACCGCCCTGCCCGCCGCGCGGCATCCGCCGCCCTGGCGGCGGCCCTTCTCGTGACGCTCGGTTGCGCCACCGCGGCCGCCCAGGACAAGGTCTACCGCTCGGAAAAGGCAGCGTTCCGCCTGAAGCCCATCGCCACGGGGCTGGAGCATCCCTGGGGGCTGGCCTTCCTGCCGGGCGGCGACATGCTGGTCACCGAACGCCCAGGAAGGCTGCGGCTGATCCGGGGTGGCAAGCTGGTGAAGGCGCCCATCAGTGGCGTCCCCAGCGTGGTCGACCGGGGCCAGGGCGGCCTGCTCGACGTCGTGGTCCACCCGAAATTTTCGCAAAACCGGCTGATTTACCTGACCTATTCCGGCCGGGGCATGGACGGGATCGGCACCCATGTGGCCCGTGCCCGGTTCACCGGCGAGGCGCTTGAGGACGTCCAGGTGATCTTCGCGGCGCGGCCGGGGGACACCGGCGGGCGCCATTTCGGTTCCCGCATCGTGTTCGGGACCGACGGGCTGATGTACATCACCGTGGGCGACCGCGGCGAGCCCGACAACGCCCAGAAACTCACCACCCATACCGGCAAGGTTCTCCGCCTGACCGACGACGGCAAGGTGCCGCGGGGCAATCCCTTCGTGAATCGCACCGGCGCCCGGCCCGAGATCTTCACCTATGGCCACCGCAATGCCCAAGGCATCATCCGGCACCCGAAGACCGGAGATATTTGGGCAGTTGAGCATGGGGCGCGCGGCGGTGATGAGATCAATATCCTGAAGCGGGGTGCCAATTACGGTTGGCCGGTGATCACCTACGGCATGAGCTATGCCGGCTTTCCCATCGGCGAGGGCACCCATAAGCCCGGCATGGAGCAACCCATCAAGTATTGGGTGCCGTCCATCGCGCCGTCGGGCATGGCCTTTTATACCGGCGACAAGTTCCCCGGCTGGCAGGGCAACGTGTTCATCGGCGCCCTGGTGCTCCAGCACCTCAATCGCCTGACATTGGACGGCGACAACGTGGTGGGCGAGGAACGGCTGCTGCAGGATTGGAATCAGCGCATCCGCGACGTCCGCAACGGGCCCGACGGCTACCTCTATATCCTGACCGACGAGGACCCGGGCGCGGTCGTCCGGTTGGAGCCGGCGCCCTAAGCCGCGGAAACAATAACCAAAAGGAGGCCCCGTGGCAGTCCAGGACCCCATCCCGTTCAAGGTCGGCATGACGTCGCCGGCCAACACCTTTCTTGCCATCTGGATGGCCGCGGCCGAAGGTCTCTACGACAAGGAAGGCCTGGCGGTCGAGATCGTCGACATGGTGGGCGGCAGCGAGACCGGCCCCGCCCTGACCGAGGGGCGCGTGCATCTGATGCATATCGGCCTGTCTTCGGTGGTGCGCGCCAACGCCCTAGGCGCCGATGTGCGCGCCATCGGCTCGCTCAGCAATGTCGTCCGCTCCGCCCTGTTCACCGCGCCGGGGATCGAGAAACCGGGCGACCTCAAGGGCGGCACGGTGGGAATCTCGAGCACCGGGTCGGAAAGCGACGCAACCACGACCCTGGCGCTTCGCAAGCTGGGCTTGAGCCGCGACGACGTCACCTTCAAGGAGATCGGT
>JAHEKA010000100.1 GCA_024638585.1 Rhodospirillales bacterium | reverse complement strand
GG
The DNA here is from genome assembly GCA_024638585.1 of Rhodospirillales bacterium. Classification (GTDB taxonomy): domain Bacteria; phylum Pseudomonadota; class Alphaproteobacteria; order SMXQ01; family SMXQ01; genus SMXQ01. The sequence continues at coordinate 7,551 of JAHEKA010000100.1, read as the reverse complement.
CGGCGCGCTGATCGGCTGCGGCGCCGGATTCATGGACGTGCCCAAGATCAAGGGTATCCACAATGCCATGGCGTCGGGCATGGCCGCGGCGGAAGCGGTGAGTGACCTGCTCGGCCCCGGAGACGGTGGGACCGAAGCCGTGAGCTACCGCGAGCGGTTGCAGACGGGCTGGGTGATGCCCGAGCTTCACGCCGCGCGCAATATCCGTCCCGGGTTCCGGTTGGGTCTCTGGGGCGGGCTGCTCCATGCCGCGGTCGACACCTATATCCTGCGGGGGCGCGCCCCTTGGACTCTGAAGCATCACCGTGATCACGAAGAGACCTTTCCGGCCAAGCGGTGCCATCCCATCGACTATCCCAAGCCCGATGGCAAGCTGACCTTCGACCGGTTGTCCTCGGTCTTCATATCCAACACCAATCACGAGGAAAACCAGCCCGGCCACCTGCGTCTGAGGGACGAGGGGCGGGCGATCAGCGTCAATTACGCCCAGTTCGGCGCGCCGGAGACGCGTTATTGCCCGGCCGGGGTCTATGAGATCGTCGGCGAGGAAGAGGGGGCCGACGGCCCCCGGCTGCAGATAAATGCCCAGAACTGCATCCACTGCAAGACCTGCGATATCAAGGACCCGACCCAGAACATCACTTGGGTGGTGCCCGAGGGCGGGGGCGGTCCCAACTATCCCAACTTGTAGGCTATCAGGCCATGCTATACTGCGCCCATCCTGGGGTTTAGGAGACGTTCGATTATGGGAACCTCGATCAAGGGATCCGGCATGGCGGCCCTGGCCGCCCGAAGCGGGCTGAGAGGCGCACTGATTCTCGCTTTTGCGGTGTTTGCGGGGCAGGCTTGCGCGGTCGCCCAAGACCGGCAGACGGCGAAGGCGGAAAAAGCTTGGGATCCCGGCCCGCTTTCGACCCCCTATGGCGATTACCTGGCGGCGCGTCATGCCGAGGCGATCCACGATTCGCCCCTGGCGGCCCGCCTGTTGGAGCGCACCCTGAAACATGCGCCCAACGATCCGGAAATCCTGCGTATGGCCCTGCATCAGATGCTCGCCGCGGGATACATGGATCGTGCGGTAGCCATCGCCAAGCGCTATCTGGCCCTGCGGCCGAAAAGCGTTTTCGCCGGCTTGACCATTGCCGTCGATCATATCACCGCCGGGCGTCTCGATGACGGCGAGAAGGCCTTGAAGGCGATTCCCAATCGCGGGCTGGGCGGCTATGTGGTGCCGATGACGCTTGCCTGGACCCTGGCCGGCAAGAAAGAGGTCAGCGAGGCATTCGACACCCTGGAGCCGTTCGGCAAGCGCCGCGGCCTGCAGCTCATCCACGACCTCCACGCTGCCTTGATCCACGACTATGTGGGCAACACCGGAGAAGCCGAGGGGCTGTTCGGGAAGGTTGCCGGCGGCGACAATCCCCACCTCCGGTTGGTCGAGCTCGCCGGATCGTTTTACGAGCGCCGCGGTCAGACCGAAAAGGCGCGAAATCTCTACGAACGTCTGTTGAAGAACCGGAGCGCGACGACCACGGTGGAATGGGCGCTCACGCGCCTGCGGGCGGGCGACAAGCCCCCTAAACACATCCGCCGCGCCGCCGACGGCGTCGCCGAAGCGCTTTGGGACCTCGCCATCCTGCTGAACGACCAGAATGCACAGCGCGCTGCCCTGATCATGACACGCCTGGCGCTGCATGCCCGGCCCAAGTATCAATTGGCGCAGATCCTGGTGGGGGACATTCTGGCGGCGATGAACCGCAACCTTTCCGCTGTCGCGGCCTACGACAAGGTCGATCCCAAATCCGCGCGCGGCTGGGAGGCGCGACTCCGGGCGGCCGATGCTCTGACCCGGGCGGAACAGATCGAGCCCGCGCTCGAACGCCTGGCGGAGATGGCCGACGAACGGCCGGAGCGCTACGACGCGCTGGTGGCCCGCGGCGATATCCTACGGTTCCGCAAACGCTACGAGGACTCCCTTGAATCCTATAACGAGGCGTTCAAGCGGATCGACCGGATCGAGCGCCGGCACTGGTCGCTCTACTATTCCCGGGGCATTTCCCACGAACGTTCTAAGCAGTGGCCGGAAGCCGAAAAGGATTTTCTCGAGGCGCTGCGGCTTTACCCCAATCACCCCTATGTGTTGAACTACCTCGGGTATTCCTGGGTCGACAAGGGCCTGCACCTGGAGCGCGCGCTCAAGATGATCGAAACCGCGGTGCGCCTCAGGCCCAATGACGGCTTCATCGTCGACAGCCTGGGCTGGGCCCATTACCGGCTGGGGAATTTCGACCGCGCGGTCCGCTATCTTGAACGGGCGATCGTTCTCAGCCCCAACGATTCCGCCATCAACGATCACCTGGGCGATGCCTATTGGCGGGTCGGCCGGCGCACCGAGGCGCGCTTCCAGTGGTGGCGCGCCCTCAAGTACGATCCGGAGAAGGACACCATTCCGGGGATCAAGAAGAAGCTCGCCTCCGGCCTCGAAGAGGGCCCGAAGAAAAGCGATGCGTCGGGTGAGGGCTCGGAGCGGGACGGCGGGTGACGCCCGGCCCGGTTCTTGAGGCGCCGGCCAAGGTCAATCTCTACCTTCATGTGTTGGGGCGCCGGGCCGACGGCTTTCACCTTCTCGATTCGCTGGTCGCTTTCGCGGGCCTCGCCGACCGCATCAGCCTCACCCGCGCCGCGGGGTTCGAACTCACCATGTCGGGTCCCTTCGCGAAAGGCCTCGATGCCGGGGAGGGCAACCTCGCCCTCAAGGCCGCCAGGGCCCTGGCCGAGGCCGCTGGCTTGGCGGCCCGACCGATGGCGATCGCATTGGAGAAGAACATTCCGCCGGCCGCCGGGCTCGGCGGCGGATCGGCGGATGCGGCGGCGGTGTTGATGGGTCTCAGCAAGGCCTGGGGGATCCATGAGGCGGTGGCGAAGAGCCTCGCTCCGGGCCTCGGCGCCGACGTGCCCGTTTGCTTCGCCCAGCGCCCGGTCTTCATGGCCGGGGTGGGCGATGATCTCGGCCCGGGGGCGGATTTGCCCGATGCCGGGCTGTTGCTCGCCAATCCCAGGCTTCCGCTCGATACCGCGCAAGTCTTCGCCGCCTTCGATGCCGAGCATGGCACCGGCGGGGCCGGAGACGAACGGCCGCGCCCCGGGCTCGACCCGGCGCCACGGGATGCCCAAGCTCTGGCCGAGGTGCTCGCCGCCACCGCCAACGACCTCACGGAAGCGGCGCTGGAACTTGCGCCGGTGGTCGGTCAGGTGCGCGCACTCGTCTCCGGGCTTAAAGGCTGCCGGCTTGCCCGCATGAGCGGCAGCGGCGCCACCTGCTTCGGCCTGTTCGACGATGCCGCTGCCGCCCGGGCCGGGGCAGAGGCGCTCGCCGCCGCCAAGCCCGGCTGGTGGTGCTGGGGCGGCGGCTTCGCCGAACCGCCGTGAGGGCGCTCTCGCCGTGCTGTTCCAGCCGTTTTCATAGATGCGCCACACGGCGGCTGTCTTCGATGCGCCGCCCCGCGGCCACGCATCACCATCTTGTGAGCGCCGCCCATTGGCGCTAGGGTGCGGCCCGCTTTCGACTCATGCGCTTTGGGGCGTAGCCAAGTGGTAAGGCAACGGGTTTTGATCCCGTGATCGCAGGTTCGATCCCTGCCGCCCCAGCCAACTTTTTCGAGATCGCAAATCAAACATTCAAAAGAATGAGGCTGCAAGTTCGGGACTAAAGGTTAGGACCGTTTGCGCTCGCGTCCGGGCATCAGTTGGAAACGATAAACTGGTTTCGGCCCAACGCCCGCCGCTGGTTCTGATCCGGCTGCTAACCTCATGTCCGCTTATAGCCAAAAGCGGACACGGCACACATGTTGGGATCAGGCGTCCCCTCATCTCCATTTTGTACTAGCATGACGAATAGACTAGCTTTTGGGAGCAGTTCACCCACAAGCGGGCCCGCAATGTCGAAAACACGCAAAACGCCAGGGTATTCAAAACCGTTTGCTTCGCCCGGAGTGTGCTCAACGCCTTGAGGTGCGCGTCAAATCCTCTGGACCGAAGCAAGGCGAAGTGGGCGGTGCGTGGCGACAAACCTGTTGCCCAGGTGGCCAGAAACATTTATTAGATATCTAAGAGAAATAAGAGGAGATGCCCCAATGGATGACGTAAGGATTCACGAAAGAAGCCCGAACGTGGCGACAGACAAGGAAGTCTTGTTCTCGTTGCGCGGTACGCCCCTCTTGGAGCAGGGAACCATTTACGATCCCCTGGCCACCGCGGAGAATCTCTGGGCGAGCATCAAAGTTTACGCCAGCGGTGGAGAGAATGCGCTCCATTCCCACGGCGGCGAGGATCACACCTTCATCATCTTGCAGGGCAAGGCGACCTTCACGTTTGGCGACGGCCGGACCGAAGTTGTCGGCAAATACGAAGGCGTGATGTTGCCGAAGGACGCCAAATACAAATTCGTGGCGGACGAAGCGGAAAATCTCGTGATGCTGCGTGTCGGCGGCGGCGTACGCACCGAATCCGGCCTCGATAATCTGACGGCGTTCGGCACCCCGAAGGACGTTGTCGCCAAGACGTCCTTTGCCGATGGCGAGGCCAAGGTCGGCAACGCGCCGAAGAACGGAGAAACCTCCAAGAAGCGCATCTACGCGGAAGGAAAGTTCTTCGGGTCCGACTAGGGCCGACAGAACGAACCATTAATGCGGCCGCGATCCGCAGCGCGCGGGCGAGCACGCCGCGCGGCGTCTTGGGCCGAGCGCAAATCATCATTCATGGGAGTGAAACATGGCAGTAATTGACGTTGATGCCTCCAAGTTTTCCGGCATGTCGGAAGAGCAGGCGCGGACCTTTCCGCGCCGCACGGTGGTGGGAGAGAAACTGAGCGAATCAGAACTGGCTGAGATGCCGAAAATGATCTCCACCGATGCCCATGTCATGGAGCCTGATGAGCTTTGGATGGAATTGCCGCCACGCCTGCAAGAGCTCCTGCCCAAAGTGCCCTTCCGCAACTCGCCTCCGGGCGCGCTGAAGGCGGATCTTCGTCTGGATGACCAGGTTAACGATGGCCTTGCCGCGGAGATCCTTTTTCCCAACTACGGCATGGCGCTCTACTCGGTCGATGACATCGAGCTCCAGGAGGAGTCGTTTAAGCTCTATAACGATTGGCTGTATGACTGGTGCAGCCCCGATCGCAAACGCCTTGTCGGCGTGCCTTTAATCTCGGTCTACGACGTCAAGGGCGCCGTGCAGGAAATGCACCGATGCCAGGATAAAGGCATGCGGGGCGCGCTGATCTGGCAGGTTCCCGATCCCCAGCTTCCCTTCAGCAACACCGAGCACTACGACCCGTTGTTCGCGGCTTGCGCCGAGGCGGATCAGCCGGTGATCTGCCATATCCTAACCGGGCACGGCTATATGAAGCACGGGCACACGCGAAGCGTCGAGGGGATCAAGGAGTCCACCAACATCAAGACGAACGATTCGGCCAACACGCTGTTCGATTTCATCTTCTACGGCTACTTCGAGCGTCACCCCAACCTCAAGCTGCTGTTGGCCGAGAGCGAGATCGGTTGGATGCCATTCCTGCTCCAGCAGTGGGATTACTATTTCGACCGTCACCGCAACGACTACCCGGTGCCGATCACCCGCAAGCCGAGCGAGATTTTCGCGGAGCACGTATACGGCACGTTCCTCGAAGACTACGTCGGCACGCGTTTCCTCTCATGGTGGGGCGAGAAGAATTGCATGTGGTCCAACGACTACCCGCATTTCAACATGACTTTCCCGCATTCGCGCCAGGTCGTTGCGCACCACTTGAAGGGGCTGTCGAGTGCGCAGCACCGCCGATACACGTGGGACAACGCCATGGACCTCTTCAAGCTGGATCTGACGGAAGAAGATCGCATCAACTAGTTTGCCTCGTCGAAGCGACGAATGGACCGAGGCCCCCTTGCTCGGGAACGGGGGATTCTCTCGGCCACTTGGAGGGCGTGCCTGAGCCGCTGAAATCGGCCGAGGGAGAATGACAGTTTTGGACCCGCTGAACTTGCCCCCGGAGTCCCTCCGGGTGCTATTCAATTTTCCGGTTCTCTAGAGCTTGAAAAAGCCGCCGCTCCAATGGACAGCCGAAGCGTCAAGTTACGGCTGTTGCAGGCCTCTATAAGCATCATACCCTTCGTGCGGACCGTTAACCTGATGCCCGCTTTGGGTCATAAGTGCACATCAGGCTAAAGGCTCGGATCATCCGGACCGGTTATATTTCTATCCGATTTCTGACAGAGGCTTGTGGTTAAGCTGGTCTGCCTTTTCGAGGCGGACCAGAACCGCGCGACCTTTCTTCTCGGGGTCGCGTCCCCGCTCATGCTCTATCATGCCATTCCATACCTTTTCCCGAATTTCACCGTCCTCGGCATGGACCTCGGCGATGCCATAGAAACGAGCAACACCGCCGGCGGGCAAGAGCCCTTTGCCGCTTCCGCCGATATTGCTGTTGCGGAAAAAGACGGTGACCTTGGTTCCATTCTCTACGGTTTCATAAGTAGATCCAGCGCCACGGTCCCAATACGCCAAGGTATCCTGATCGTAGACGTGCACGCTTCCGCGCGGCGAGACTTGGCAATACCCGTCCGGTTGGTGGGTGGCGACGAGGCAGACATTATCCGGATATGCGTCCAGGATATGCTGGTTGAGAACTTCCGGTATTTTGCCCATTTAGCCTAGCTCCCACTTTGATTCTCTCTTGGCGTTCTCGGACGACCTCGCCCGTGTGCCAGAGACGCTAGCACCATTGCAGTCTTATCGAAAGGATGCGCAAGCAAGGCCCGGGGGAGGATCGAGCGAAAAGGAATCCGTGCGGCAAGAAATCCCCAAGGGGATCTCTTGTGGCCGGGTTGGGCCATAAGCGGTCATCAAGTTGACACGTCCGAAGGACCGATCTCGCCGTCAATCCAATGTCCGATACGAGCCAAAAGCGGACATGAGCCCCGAACCCACCCCAATGCCCGGTTCTGGGCATGAATGAAACAAGTGACGACTCCAGGTTCATCGGTCCCAGCGATGGTCGGGGGGCCTCCCGTGCCAAAGGCCGGTTGCTGAGACAGGTGTTGGGACGTCGCCCCGAAAAACAGATTCCCGTGAAAAGGAATTGCGGTCAATTCAGGACATCGCGAGCCGAGGCCTCGCTATGGCAGGGCAAGGAGTCTTCCGTGTCCTTCGATCGGCTGCCATGCCCCCACTTTGACCAACAATTGACGCAGTTGTGCATCCTGGTTGCAATAGGCGGGCTTGCCAAATTCAGCTTCCAGTTGCTCCGCCACGGGCTGGGACAGCCAGCTGCCGCCGCCGATGTAGAGCGCCTCGGCGTCGGGGTGTTCGGAAAACCCGCGGTGCCCGAGACCATAGGCGAGATCCGCATTCCCTTTGGAAGGGATCTTGTCGAATTCTTCCGGCTGCATGGGTTCACTGGCGACGCCGACGATCTCCACATCCTCTCGCGCAAAGAATTCTGCCATCGTGTCGTTCATTTCCTTGGACCATTTGTTGGCAACGACCAACTTGGTGACGCCG
>JAHEKA010000578.1 GCA_024638585.1 Rhodospirillales bacterium | reverse complement strand
TCGGGATACCGGCATCAAGTCCGTGCGCGAGCTGATGGGCAAGAGCCCGAAATCCGTCACCTTCGGCTCCACCAATTTCGGGTCCACCGGGTTCGATGTGCCCCTGGTGCTCAAGGACACGTTGGGCCTCAACATCAAGTTGGTGCATGGCTATCCCGGCGGCAGCGCCATCAACCTGGCGATTACGCGGCGGGAGATGGATGGCCGCACCCAGGGCCTGTCTTCGCTGCGGACCATGGGCGATTGGCGCAAGGAACGTCTCCCGCTGGTCCAATTCGCCCGCGGCTTGAAACGTCACCCCGACCTTGCAAACGTGCCCACGGCGCTGGAACTGGCCACCCGCCAGGAGGACCGCGACCTCATCACCATGCTGGAGACCGCGTTCTTCATGGCGAGGCCCTATGCCGCGCCTCCGGGCGTCCCGGCCGATCGCGTCAAGATCCTGCGCGCGGCCTTCTCGGCGACCCAGAAGGATCCGGCCTATCTTGGCGAGGCCAAGAAGCTGCGCATCGACATCAGCCCCAAGAGCGGGGCCGAGGTCGATGGCATCGTTGCCAAGCTGATGGCGATGCCGAAACCTTTGGTGGACCGCTACAAGAAGCTGGTCGAGAACCCCAAGGCCGAGCGGCGCAAGGTCAAATGGCAGATCGTCAGCGGCACCATTTCCAAGGTCGCCAAGAAGGGCAAGCTGGAGTTCACGGTGGCGGGTAAGAAGAAGGCGATGAAGACCCGCATGCGCAACCGTTACACCAAGGTGACGATCGACGGCAAGAAGGCCAAGCGCAAGGCCGTCAAGGTCGGCATGACCTGCAAGATCTGGTACGAGGGCAACAAGTCCACGGCCGGCAAGCTGGAATGCACCAAATAGCACTCTGCGACCGATGGATATGAATTGGCGGGCCCCCATCGGGGCCCGTTTTTTTGTCTCCGACAAGGCATTCACTTTGGCGTGTGCACTGGATTGTCCGCTGGCGCGCGGGCGGGGCCCGGTGTTTAATGTCGATCATGTTGCGTATCTTGACCCTTGCCCTGGCGTTGGCCCTGGGCGTCTCACTGCCGGCCGCCGCCCAGGAAAGGGTCGATCTGGAATTGATCCTCATGGCCGACGGTTCGGGCAGCGTCGATCACGAGGAGTTCCTGCTTCAGCGCCGCGGCTACGCCCGGGCGTTGCGCCAGCCGCGGGTGGTCAACGCCATCAGGAGCGGCGCCTTGGGCCGCATTGCGCTCACCTATGTGGAGTGGAGCGGCCATTCCCTGCAAGTCTCCATCGTGCCGTGGACCGTGATCCGCAACGCCGCCGATGTCGAAGGCTTCGCCCAGCAGCTGGAGAAGCAGCCCCGGGCGCTGGAAGGCGGTGGCACCGCGGTGGGCAGCGCCATCCTCTACGGCGTGCAGTCGCTGAACAACAATGCCTACAAGGGCACCAGGCGGGTCATCGACCTTTCGGGCGACGGGCCCGACAAGGACGGCGTGGCGGCGGCCTATGGCCGTGATCAGGCAGTGGCCCAGGGGATCACGGTCAACGGATTGCCCATCCTGTCTCTCAGGCGGCCGACCCTCGACGTCTTTTTCATGGACAACGTGATCGGCGGCCCCGGCGCCTTTTCGATCCCCGCCAAGGGGTTCAAGGATTTCTATTCCGCCATCCTGACCAAGCTGATCCGCGAAATTGCGGGCCGGGCCGCGCCTTCGCCCGAACGGGCGGTGGCGCAGGGTCTTCCCCATGGCAAGCAAAGGAGTTTCCCATGACGCGCAACCGATTTACGGGTCTTCTTCTGGCTGCGATTCTCACTCTCGGTGCCGGCGTCGCAGGGCCGCTGGCCCAGGACAAGGCGGGCGAGGGGGCGTCCAAAGGCACCGATATCGCCATTTTCGCCGGCGGCTGTTTCTGGTGCGTGGAATCCGATTTCGACCACGTCCCCGGGGTGGTGAAGACGATCTCTGGCTATACCGGCGGAACCATCAAGAACCCCACCTACGAAAGGGTGGGCACCGGCGGCA
>JAHEKA010000577.1 GCA_024638585.1 Rhodospirillales bacterium | reverse complement strand
TAGTTACACAGGAGACAGAGGCGGGATATCCGGGGCCTTAGTCGGTCAGGTGTTCGGTGCGGAAAACGGAATAGGAAACCGGGTTTTCCGTCCCGCTCGCATCGATCCAGAGATCGAACACCACATCGCCTCCCGGTGTGACCTCCACGAGGCGGGCGCGGCCGAAACCGGCGTCGTTATCGCCGGACGGAATGCCGTCGATCGTCGCCACCCCGCCATAGGTGATGAAGGTGTTGCCGGTCTCGGGTAAGCGCTTGGCGCCCCCCTGGAAGCAAGCGAACAGTCGGTCGTCTGGGGCGTCACCATAGGACCAGATTTGCTCAACGGTACCGGCCGCTTCGTCGACCGCGAATTCCACGGCCCGGCTATAGCATTCGGCATCGGGCACCTTTGGATCGAAGGGCACGGCCCGATGGTTGCCGTTGTCGAAACACATCACGGTGCCCGCCGGCGTGACCGAACAATCGTGCTGGTGGTATTGCCAGTCGATGTTGCCCTTCGGCTGGAGAAGCTTTTCCGCCCAAGGGCTGCGCCAGTTTTTGGGAGATCCGAGGATCCATTTCAGGGCGCCGCTCGCCCGGTCGAACTTGGCGATGCAATCCTGGGTCCGCAGCGATACCAGGATCGAATCGTCGTTGGGGTCATGGCGCGCACAGTTGGCATGGGCCCAGTCGTTGCTTTCCGGCCAATCCCGGTTGACCGCCGTGGTGCGGCGGCTGCCGTAGCAGATGCGGTAGGGATCGAGGATATCCAGCATCTGCCATTGCGCCACGACCCGCCCATCCAGGCCGACTTCGGCGATGACGTCGCCGACCACTTCCGCCGTTTCCCTGGGCGCCGCAGGGTCGGTGTCGCTGCCCGGCCAGTCGGAGAATTGCCGCAACTCGTTGCTGAGGACGAGCAGATTTCCATCGGGCAGGAAGTCGATGGTGTGGTGGACGCGGTCGATATCGACGGCGATGCTACCCTCTGGTGGTGTCTTGCCGTCATACTTTCCCGCGGCATGCCAGCGTCTCAGGATTTCGCCGCTGCGGTCCATCTCGGTGATGGTGCCTGCGCCGGGCTGGGTGAAGAAGATATTGCCGTTCGGGTGTAGGCGCACATCCTGGGTCGGCGCATCGAAAGCCCAGCTCTGCATGATCTCGCCGGCGCGGTCGATGCTGACGATCCAGCCGGCCTTGAGGATGTCGCGCTGCACGCCCCCGGGCCGGATGTTGAACAATATGGTGCCGGGCTCGCGGCGGGCGGCATCGCAGGTCACCAGGCGCATCGGCGGCAGGGGGGCAGACGTCATCTGTTTTCCTCCAGCCCTTCATCCAGGGCGGTTTGTTCCAACTGGCGGCGGGATTCGATCAGCTGCCGGGCCGCATTATCGGGGACACCGGCGCCGATGAGAACCAACTCGCTCAACTGAAGGCTGGCTTCGATGGTTTCCGGGATCACATGGGTCGCGCCGAGGGCGCTGAGGCGCGCCGCATGGGCGCCATCCCGGGCCCTGGCATAGACCGCCAGGTCGGGACAATTGCGCCGGGCCGTGGTCACCACGTGTTCCGTCGCCGTGGCATTGTCCATTGTCACCACCAGGGCCGCGGCGCTATCGATGCCGACCTTACGAAGGATGTCGCCTTGGCGGGCATCGCCGTAGAACACGCAGGCCCCGGATTTGGCGAAGTCCGCGACCAGGCCGGTGTCCAAATCCAGCGCGACGTGGGAAATCCCCTGGGCGTCGAGGATTTCACCCAGCATCTGCCCGACCCGGCCGTAACCCACCACCACGACATGACCGGTGAGATCCTTGGCGCTGGCTTCCGGACCAAGTGCACCCTGTTGGGCGCCGCGCTCAAGGGTGGCTGCGAGGCGGCGGGCGAGGGAGGCGACGAAAGGCGTCGCCACCATGGTCAGGCCCGCCACGATCAGCGTGAATTGGGCGGTATCCGGCGGGATCAACCCACCCGTGGTGCCCAGGCCGATGATCAGGAAGGCGAATTCGCCGCCTTGCCCC
>JAHEKA010000576.1 GCA_024638585.1 Rhodospirillales bacterium | reverse complement strand
CATCCTGGGCTGAAGGAACGGGTCACCGGCCACGTGCTGGATGATTTTTCAAAAGCCGAGATGACCTGGGTGGAACCGCTGCTCGACGCCATCGCCAAGGCCGCGGCCCGGCTCGCCGCCGGCGACGGGCCGGGCTTCACCAATGAGCTCGGGCGGATCCTGCCACCGGAGAAACCCGCCACAAGAACCGAGCCCGCCAAGACAACGAACGGCAAGGCAAACGACGGTAAAGCGGAAACGCCCGGACAGGACGGCGGCTGATGGGCTTCAACTGCGGCATCATCGGGCTGCCCAATGTCGGCAAGTCCACCCTGTTCAACGCGCTGACGGCAACCGCGGCGGCCGACGCGGCGAACTACCCGTTCTGCACCATCGAACCCAATACCGGCCAGGTCACGGTCCCCGATCCGCGCCTGGACAGGCTGGCCGAACTCGCCCATTCCGCACGCTTGGTGCCGGCCCAGCTCGAGTTCGTCGATATCGCCGGCCTGGTGGCCGGGGCCAGCCGCGGCGAGGGGCTCGGCAATCAGTTCCTCGGCCATATCCGTGAGGTCGACGCCATCCTGCATGTGCTGCGCTGTTTCGAGGACGACGACATCACCCATGTCTCGGGCCACATCGACCCGGTGGCCGACGCCGAGGTGGTGGAGACCGAGCTGATGCTGGCCGATCTCGAAAGCCTGGAGAAACGCGTCGACGGGCTGACCAAACGGGCGCGGGGCGGCGACAAGGAGGCGGCCCAGACGCTGGACCTCTCGGAACGCGCCATCGCCGCGCTCCGTGACGGAAAGCCGGCCCGCACCCTTGAGATCGCGGTTGATGAACGCCCGACCTTCCGGGCCCAGCAGCTCCTGAGCGCCAAGCCCGTGCTCTTTGTCTGCAATGTCGACGAGGGTGCCGCCAAGGACGGCAACGCCCATACCCAGGCCGTCGCCAAGATGGCGGAAGCCCAGGGTGCCGGCATGGTCATTATCTCCGCCGCCATCGAGGCCGAAGTGGCGCAGCTCTCGGATGCGGACGAGCGCGCGGAGTTCCTGGCCGATCTCGGCCTCGAGGAGCCCGGCCTCAACCGGCTGATCCGGGAAGGTTACCGGCTGCTCGGCCTGATCACCTATTTCACGGCGGGGCCCAAAGAGTCGCGCGCCTGGACGATCCCCGCCGGCACACGGGCACCCCAGGCGGCGGGACGGATCCACACCGATTTCGAACGCGGTTTCATCGCCGCCGACACCATCGCCTATGACGACTACGTCGCGTTGGGCGGCGAACAGGGGGCCAAGGCGGGGGGCAAGATGCGCACCGAAGGCAAGGACTATGTGGTCCATGAAGCCGACGTGATCGAGTTCAAGTTCAACGTCTGAATCCCTTGCCCCGCATTGTTGGGCGCCTATATCAACTGCCTGCCAAAAAGGGTGTGGCGTTAAGCCACCCTGACACAATACTTCTCCAAATCATCAAGAAAGATGCCAAGGGAATAGCCGTCATATTTGGCACTGTTCCGCGTCTCGGAGTCGACCAAGATCTTTTCCCAGTCTGAATATGGATCGGGAGTAGCATAGATGGCTGTTGCTTCGGGTAGAGACTCATTTGAAACGACAAACTCTAGACCGACCGGCAGCGATTTCTCGTCTCCACCCGAGAACGGCGCTCGCCAATGGGTCGCGACCACCGTCGTAAAAGATTCCTCCACACGGTATCGGTCTCCCATACTGGGAAGATCGTGGGAATTTGCCATGACGTCTCCGCTACGCGACAGGTGAATCCACCCTATTTTCTAACTCCGCCTCAAGAGCCGCACCATTGCCCTAGTTCGACGTTACTTCCATGCGATTGCAGGAGGCATGGTAATTGCGCCCCTCGGACCAAGCCACTACAATTGGCCCATCACAAACGGCCCGGAGGTAACCGGGCCGAACCTCATTCCACCGTTCCATTATCACCGTTCACACAACGACAACATGGAGGACCAGCAATGGGACAAACGGTTAAGCTGACCGCCGCGGA
>JAHEKA010000575.1 GCA_024638585.1 Rhodospirillales bacterium | reverse complement strand
GCGTTGGCGTCGGTCCCAGTGACATCCTGAAGGCGAAGGGCCGCGCGAATGCCCATGCCGATGGGCTGAGGGCGGCACTTTCAGACCTGGCGGAAAGGCCCCCCGCACCCATGCACACCAACTGACGCTTGCGATAAATCCAGGCCCGCGGCGAACGCCGCTGCGCCCCCGGTTCCGTGCCCCTCCACTTTCTTCGGAACCGGGGGCATTTTTTGTGTTGGTTCCCGCCCCCCGGCGCCGCCGATCAATGCCCGCCAGTGCGCCGCGGCGGGGCCACAGTTTTGCTGCGGAAGTCACAGGATGGACACAGGACTCCTCATCGCGGGCTTCCTAGCATTCTTGCCATGGCAGTGCGACGGCACGGTGGCGGGAGCAAGCCGGGTTTCCTCGGTTTCCCTTTCCAATGCCGGCTTGGAAGAGGCACAGACGCTGCCAAGGGAGACAGGAGAGAAGCATGAATCACCCGGTTGCCGCAGGATTGCGCGCCAACATCAAGAGCCTCCGGCGGTATGCGATGGCGTTGACACGCGATCCCAACGACGCCGACGATCTGGTCCAGGAATGTTTGAAAAGGGCGTTGACCTACATTCAAGCGGGCAAAGAGATCGATAATTTCAGGGCCTATCTTTTTACGATTCTTCACAACGTCCATAACGATGAGCTTACCCGACGAAAGAAGAAGGGGATCCAGCTGCCTATCGAAAATGACAGTATCCGGCTGGTCTATCCGCCACCGCAATATTCCTACATGGACTGCAAGGATCTGCTCGTCGCCCTCGATAAGCTGCCCGTTGAACAGAGGCAGGTCGTTCTCCTGGTTGGCCTTGAAGGGATGAGTTACCGCAACGTTTCCGAAGTGCTCGGTGTGCCGCTGGGCACCGTGATGTCCCGGCTCAGCCGGGGCCGCAATGCGTTGCGCACCCTGTTGGCTGGCGACCAGTCGGCACCCCGCGCGGCCAATCCCGCGCGCCCCAGCCCCGTGCACTGGGAGGAGCAGGGAAGGAAGGCCAATGTGGGGTAGGAAACGGGCCGACGATGTTCCGCCGCCCAACCGCAATGTCGATCACTGGGACCGGCTGATCAACGCTTACGTCGACGACATGCTCACGCCCGCCCAGCGGCTCGAGGTGGAGGAATTCCTCTCGCTCCATCCCGAAATCGCCCGGCGGGTGAATGATTACCGCAACCAGAACCGGGGACTGCATGATCTCTATGACCGCTATCTTTCAGAGCCCCTGCCCGAAGGCGCGCAGATTCTGGAGCAGCACATCATGAAAAAGCTGTCTCGGCGCTCCGTCTTCAATGCCTGTGGCCGGGTCGCGGCGGCTGCCGCCATCGTCATCCTCGCGGTGGCGGGTGGCTGGGCCGGGGCCCAGTATTACCTTGGCGGGCCATCCGCTACGCTGGGCCCCCTGCTGGCGGCCGGCGCCGGCGGGGCCTCTCCCGCGCCCGCCCCGTCCACCGCGGGGGCGGCCCGGACCGAAAGCGTGCAGCCCGCAAAAGTCGCCGCCTCATCGCCCGCCGGCATCGCTGGGGCCCGCGCCGCGGGCTTTCCGGCACCGGATCTGAGGGGACACGGTTTCCAGCTGACCGGCTCCCGTGAAATCGTCAAGGCGGATGGCGCCGCCGCGGCGCGTCTGATCTACGAATCCAAGGACGGGTCCCAGGTCACGCTCTACGTCGCGCCGATCGACGACGCGGGCACGCGTAAGATCAGCCTGTCCCGCCGCGGACCCATTTGGTTCCTGCTGTGGAACAACAAGGGCCGTGCCTACAGCATGATCGGCGAAATCGGCCGCGATACCATGCTGGCCATCGGAGCCACCATCAACGCGCGCCTGAGCGAGCCTGTCTCCCCCGGCATGGCGAATCCGGCGCCGGCGCCGGCACCGGCGCCCACACCCGGCGAAGGCCAGGCACATCCCGCCGATGGCAGCAAGACGCCGGACCTAAATGAGAAGACCCTGATCCGCCCGGCGGTATCCCAGGGCCAGGGAGAGCCGA
>JAHEKA010000574.1 GCA_024638585.1 Rhodospirillales bacterium | reverse complement strand
GCCAATCGTCGAATTCCCGGGCGTCATGGCGCAGCGCAGACACCTTTTCCCAGTGCGCATCCGATTGGGTATCGGGCTTCAGTTGAGGAAACAGATCTTCTGTGTCCCGTCCTTCAACCAGGGAGAGCAGATGACCGCCCGCATCCCTGCCGCTGGCTTCCTTGAGCATGGTATCGGCGACCGATGCGGCCAGGCCGAGAGGCCCGCCGAACAAGGCGCCGCCGGTGATCCGGGAGGCGGGGGAAATGGTGTCGCCGGTCACCGCGCGATAGATGAATCCGACGACGGGCAAGTGATGCAGGGGATTGACCGTATCCAGGATGTCATCGAAGGATAGGCCGTCCTTGCCAAACAGCTTGAACCCCGTATTGGGACCGGCCCCTACGCCATCGGGAGCGGGGCCGCCCGGGCCGGGCAGGCCCTTGGGCTCGAGCAGGGCAAGTGAATGCGCCATGGCAGACCATTCGAACGATTAAAAACCCTTATTTGAATCGCAAGCGCGATGCCAGACTATGATTGTGATTTTTCAAGGGGTTAGGGATTGGGACCCAACGCGAAACCGGCAAATTCTGCCGCTTGGCGGGGATTGCGGGCGGCATTTGCCGGGTCCCGCGCGCCGGGCCGGGTTAGAAAAGGTGCCCGCCCCGCAAGCGTTTGGTCTCGAGATAGGCTTCGTTGTGTACGTTGGAAGGAAACACGTGGGAAACCCGTTCCGTGACTTCGATCCCGCAGCGGGTGAGCGCGGCCACCTTGTCCGGATTGTTGGTCATCAGGCGGACCCGGTCGAATCCGAGATCTCGCAGGATTTCCGCCGCCGGAAGATAGATCCGCTCATCGGCATCGAAACCGAGCTGTTGGTTGGCATCCAGGGTGTCGAGCCCTTCGTCCTGAAGATTGTAGGCTCTGAGCTTGTTGACCAGGCCGATGCCGCGTCCTTCCTGGGCCAGGTAAATCAGGACACCGGCGCCATCGCGGGAAATCTCCTCGATGGCACCGCGCAACTGGTCGCCGCAGTCGCAGCGCAGGCTGGACAGGAGATCTCCGGTAAAGCATTCCGAATGAAGCCGCGCCAAGACCGGGTCATCACCCCTGGGGGCGCCGATGATGATGGCGAGATGTTCGATCCCGCCATCGGCCGGGCGGTAGGCAACGATGCGGGCATCTTCGGCCCCGGCGAGCGGTACCCGGGCCTGGCTGATCGGCTTGAGTGAGCGCGCCGACTTCAGCTCGTAGGAGGCGATGTCTTCGGCGCTCAGCGAGAGAAGGTCGTGGCTGGCCGCGAAGCCGGCAACCGCGCCGGCATCACCGGGCACCATTACGGCCAGTGCGGCCGGCAGCAGGCGGGCCAGCTTGGTGAGATGAACCGAGGCGCCGAAACACGCCGCCTCGATGTCCGAAGCATCGGTCCGCGCCGGCGGCAGCCGGAAAGAGATCTCCGCTGCCGGATCGGCGATGTCCCGGATTTCCTGGGCGGCGGAGCCGTCGCCCAACTGTAGCGGCACTGGGCCTTCCACCTCGGCAGAAATTTGCAAGGCGGCGGCCCGGTGCGGTGTCAGCACCAGGTTGGGCTGGGCGCCGGCGAGTTCGGTGAGCCGGTCCAGGCTGAACGGCGTGACCGCCTCCGCCGCCTGGACGATCACGCCAGTGCCGTCGGGCCCGACGATCACCACGAACCCCCCGCGCCGAATTTCCGCTACCGCCCGGTCGACAGCGACCAGGGAGTCTCTGGCGGGGGGCCCCGCCTGGGGGCCAGGGTCGTCCTGGTTAGGATTTGGCATCGGTCAAAGGAGCCAAAGTGCTGGCTTCGCAGGAAAAACAGGGAATTTGTGTATCACGGGCCCGGGCAAAAGGCGAGCGCTGCAAACTTGCTCTCCGGCGGCGGCCCCGCTTTCGGGTGCGGCCCAGTTGGGGTATGATTCGGCCGGTTCCGGTGTCGCCGGCGCCAGACGGAAAGAGTGTGAGGCAAAGGAAATGGCAGGCAAGCGGGTGCTGTTGGTCGATGATGAC
>JAHEKA010000099.1 GCA_024638585.1 Rhodospirillales bacterium | reverse complement strand
ATTTCAAAATGAGTTGCGAAATTCAGAACATTTTGTAGCCAAGCTTTTTCCTTAGGGATAAAATTAGTTTGCTTAGAGAAAAAGAAAGGGCCTATGGTGCGGAGAGGTATTGCGAATGCATCGCAATTGCAATACAAACCAGCCAAAGGACAGACCGATCCCAGAGGAGGAAAACGTGCCAAACAGCTTTTCTTTCCGAGTTTCCCGTATCACCCGCGCGGCAATATTGGCGGGTGCGATGTGCCTTACCGGAACCGCCGCCCAGGCGGCCGGTGAGGTAAACGTATATTCGTCGCGCCATTACAAGGCCGATCAGGAACTCTACAAAGCCTTCGAGAAGCGCACCGGAATCAAGGTCAACGTGGTGCAGGGCAAGGCCAATGCCTTGTACGAGCGGCTCAAGCGAGAAGGCCGCAATTCACCGGCGGATATTCTGATTGCCGCCGATGCCGGCAATCTTGCGCGCGCTCAGGCTGCGGGCCTTTTTCAGCCGGTGCATTCGCCTGCTATCGACAAGGCCATCCCCGCGACCTACCGGGAACCGGGCGGACATTGGGTAGGGCTGACCATGCGGGCCCGGGTGATCATGTATCACAAGGACCGCATCAAACCGGGCCAGCTTTCGACCTATGAGGCCCTTGCCGATCCCAAGTGGAAAGGAAAGGTCCTCATCCGGTCATCCAACAACATCTACAACCAGTCCCTGGTGGCCTCGCTGATTGCCGCAAACGGCACTGCAAAGACCGAGACCTGGGCTAAATCCCTGGTCGCCAATATGGCGCGCAAGCCCAAGGGTGGGGACCGCGACCAAATCCGTGCGGTCGGCGCCGGGGAAGGGGACGTCGCCGTCTCCAACACCTACTATCTCGGCCACCTGACCGCATCGAAGAGCGCCAAAGACAGGGCGCTGGTGAAGAAGATCGGCGTGTACTTCCCCAACCAGGCGGGCCGGGGCGCCCATGTCAATATCTCGGGCGCCGGGATCACGCGCCACGCCCGCAATAAGGGGGAAGCGCTCAAGCTTCTTGAGTTCCTTGTGGAGAAGGACTCCCAGATCCAATTCTCCAAGGCGAATTTTGAATATCCGGTACGGCCCGACGTGCCGGTTTCCAAGATTGTCGCCGCCTGGGGCGAGTTCAAGGCCGACACCATCAACGTCAGCGAACTCGGCAAGCGCAACGCGGAAGCCGTAAAACTGATGGACCGGGCAGGCTGGCGCTAAGCCGGCTGCGCGCTTTCACGGTCCTTCCCCGGTGACGGCCACCCTTCATCCAGGCACCCCGCCAGACGCCCAGGCCGCGGCGCGGCGCTGGTGGCGCCTGGACGGCTGGTCGGCGCTGACCGTCGGCATCGCACTGTTGATCGCCGTGCCGGTGCTGGTGGTTCTGGCCCATGTCTTTGTCCCGTCCGGCGACGTCTGGGCGCACCTGGCCGCGACCCTTCTGCCGACCTACATCATCAATTCGCTGTGGCTGATGGCGGGGGTCGGCTGCGGCACCCTGGTCATCGGTGTCGGCACGGCCTGGCTGGTGACCATGTGCCGTTTTCCCGGCCAACGCCTTTTCGAATGGGCGCTTTTGCTGCCCATGGCAATGCCCGCCTATGTCATCGCCTACACCTATACGGGTCTCTTAGAGTTCGCCGGACCGGTCCAGGATGCGCTTCGTGCTCTGACCGGCTGGCAGCGCGGCGATTACTGGTTTCCCGATATCCGGAGCCTGCCCGGCGCCGTCGCCATGCTGACCTTGGTGCTTTACCCCTACGTGTACCTGCTGTCCCGTGCCGCCTTCCTCGAGCAATCGGTCTGCGTATTGGAAGTCTCGCGCACCCTGGGACGCTCACCGTTTCGCGCGTTCATATCGGTGGCGCTGCCGCTGGCACGGCCCGCCATCGCCACGGGAATCGCGCTGGCCCTGATGGAAACCCTCAACGATTTCGGCACGGTCCAGTACTTTGCCGTCGATACCTTCACCACGGGGATCTTCCGCACCTGGTACGGCTTGGGCGAACCCGCGGCGGCGGCCCAACTCGCCGCGGTCCTGATGCTGTTCATCTTCGTTTTGATCCTGCTGGAACGCCTGTCCCGCGGCCGCGGGGCAATTCACCACACCACCCAGCGCTACCGCAGCCTGCCGGGCTACCGGCTCAAGGGCGGACGCAAGTGGTGCGCCCTGGCCGCATGCTCCTTGCCGGTGGCTTTGGGCTTTCTGGTGCCGGGGACGGCGCTGCTGCTCTGGTCGGTGGAAACCGCCGCAGAGATGGTGGATTCCCGGTTTGTCGACTACGCCATCAACAGCTTCATTCTGGCAACCGCGGCCTCGGTTCTGGCGGTGGCGCTGGCGGTGGTGATCGCCTACGGACAACGCCTGAGGCCGGGGCCAATTCGCGCCGGTGCCGCGCGGCTCGCGGGCATGGGCTATGCGGTGCCGGGCGCCGTGATCGCGGTTGGAGTCCTGATCCCCTTTGCTTGGATCGACGGGGTCATCAACGACCTCTTCCGGGCCGCCTTCGACCTGGAGCCCGGTCTGATCCTATCCGGCACCATTTGTGCGGTGACCTTTGCCTATGTCGTCCGGTTCCTGGCCGTCTCGCTCAACACCGTGGAGGCATCATTCGCCAAGATCACCCCGCACATGGACGATGCCGCGCGGAGTCTGGGGAAGCGGCCTCTGCAGATCCTGGCCCGGATCCACCTTCCCATCATGGGCTCCAGCCTGCTGACGGCGGGACTCCTGGTCTTCGTCGACGTCATGAAGGAACTGCCGGCGACCCTGATTCTTCGGCCCTTTAATTTTGACACCCTGGCCATTCGGACGTATCAACTGGCCTCCGACGAACGTCTCGCCGATTCCTCTAGCGCGGCGCTCGCCATTCTGGTGGTGGGGATCATTCCGGTGATCCTGCTGAGCATCGCCATCGCCGGGTCGCGCCCGGGATCAGGGAAAAAGAGCCACCCAGGCTGAAGGCCGCGAGATGAGCACCGATTCCGTTCTCACCATGGAGCACGTGTCCCATTCCTACGAAGACGGCACGAATGTTCTCAACGACATCAGTTTTTCCGTCGCGCGGGGCGAAATTTTCTCCCTGGCGGGACCGTCAGGGTGCGGTAAGACCACCACCCTGCGGCTGGCCGCGGGCCTGGAGCCCCTCTCCCAGGGCCGTATCAAGATCGACGGCAAGGTGGTCGCGGACAGCGCCACCAACGTCCCGCCCGAAAAGCGCCATGTCGGGCTCGTATTTCAGGACATGGCCCTGTTCCCCCACCTCTCGGTCAAGGACAACGTGGCGTTCGGCATCGAGCACCTGCCCCGGACCGAGCGCGACGCCCGGGTGACCGAGCTTCTCGCCCAGGTCAGCATGGCGAAATTCGCCGACGCCTTTCCTCATCGCCTTTCGGGAGGGCAGCAACAGCGCGTGGCCCTGGCCCGGGCCCTGGCCCCGGACCCGCCGATCATCTTGCTGGATGAACCATTCTCCGGGCTGGACCCGCGCCTAAGGATCAATATCCGCGAGGATACGGTTAACATCCTCAAGCAACGCGGCACCACCACCTTGATCGTGACCCACGATCCGGAGGAGGCGATGTTTCTCTCCGACACCATGGCGGTCATGCGGGACGGGCGGATCGAGCAAGTCGGCAGCCCCGGCGAGCTTTATTGCCAGCCGGTGACACCCTACGTCGCCTTGTTTTTCAGCGCCGCCAACCTGATCCGCGGAGTGGTGGATCAAGGTGTGGTCAACACACCCTTCTGCCCGGTTCCCGCCCCGCAGCTGGCCGAGGGCGCGCGGGCCGTTGTGCTCATCCGCCCCGAGGCACTGTTGATGGATCCGGAAGGCGGTCCACCGCCAGCAACCGCCATGGGAAGTGCCGAAGGGACCGTAATCTCCGCGCGGATGCTGCGCCATTCGGTGGTCACGCGCATGGATTTTGGCGAATTCAACGGCGAGAGACTCAGCCTTCGGGTACGCCGTGCCGGCCATTTCATTCCCGATGAAGGGATGCGGTTCCAGGTGGCACTGGACCCCAAGCAGACCTTTGTTTTCCCGATCCGGGATAAGAAATAGGGTGTCCGGCCCCGGAAGGGGGCTACATTGCCCTTGTGACGCCTTTCTGCCATTATCGCCGCAATCGTGCAGACGAAACCGTAACCAGGAGAAAATGCTATGTTCCCAGGCGGTTGGGAGTGGTTGGTCGTCCTGGCCATCGTCCTGCTCATTTTCGGGGCAGGCAAACTGCCCAATGTGATGGGTGACGTGGCCAAGGGGATCAAAAAGTTCAAGTCCGGCATGGCGGAAGATCCCGATGCCGACAAGAAGACCATCGACGCCAAGGAAAGCGCCGATGGCGGTGTCTCGGCAAAGAAAGAACCGGCCGAGGCGGAAAACAAGCAGAGTTGATCGACCGAGGCGCAGTGCCGCGCAGTCCCGCACCGGGCGGATAGATCGTCATGTTCGATATCGGCTGGATGGAGATGATGGTCATCGCCATCGTCATGATCGTCATCATCGGACCGAAAGAGCTGCCGGGCGTCCTGCACACCATGGGGCGATGGGTGGGGCGTGTCCGTGTCATGGCCCGAAGCTTCCAAGACAGCATCGAGGAAATGGCCCAGGAGTCCGGGCTCGAAGACGTGCGCCGGGAGGTTGATACCATCACCGATTACGATATCGGGGGATCGATCGAGAAATCGATCGATCCGGACGGAGAGATGCGCAAGGAGCTTACCCAGGACGCGTCCCAAGCCCCCGTCGAGACGGCGGACAGTCCGGTCCCCTCCGAGGACGGAAAACCAAAGAAGAAACGCCGGGGCAAACCCCGCAAGACCGAAACGACTGAAGCGGCGCCGTCCGCCCCGACGGAAACGAATAAACGCGCCCCGTCTTCCGATGAACCCGCGAATGCCGCGGGTGACAAGCCGTGACCACGGCAGAACCGACCGAAGGGAAGATGCCCCTGCTCGATCATCTGATCGAGCTCAGAAACCGCCTGATCTATTCGCTCGCCGCTTTGGTGGTGGGTTTCATCGTCTGTTACATTTTCGCGGAGGAAATCTTCGCCTTCCTGGTGCGCCCGCTGGCCGATGTCTATGCCGGCCAGGAAGGCCGGCGCATGATCTTCACCGGCCTGACCGAAACTTTCTTCACCTATCTCAAGATCGCCCTGTGGGCGGGCGCGTTCCTGTCCTTTCCGGTCATCGCCATGCAGCTCTGGATGTTCATCGCACCGGGTCTCTACAAGAACGAAAAGCGTGCGTTCCTGCCGTTCCTCGCGGCCACGCCGGTGCTGTTTTTCCTCGGCGGCGCCCTGGTCTATTACTTCATCTTCCCGCTTGCCTGGAGCTTCTTCGTCAGCTTCGAAACGCCGGGCGGACCGGGCCAACTGCCCATCCAGCTTGAGGCCAGGGTCGCCGAATACCTATCCCTGGTGATGAAGCTGATCTTCGCTTTCGGCCTGTGCTTCCAATTGCCCATCGCGCTGACCTTGATGGGCCGGGCCGGGCTGGTCACCTCAAAGACGCTCGCTACCAAGCGTAAATACGCCCTTGTCCTGACCTTCATCGCCGCTGCCGTCCTGACGCCGCCCGATGTCATCTCCCAGATCGGCCTGGCGATCCCGGTGATCGCCTTGTACGAGATCTCCATCATCGCCGTCCGGGTGGTGGAACGGCGCCGGGCCGAGGCGGATGCGGACGACGAGGAAGCCGAGGAGGACCTCGGTGAGGAGGAGGACTACTACGACGAGGACGACGACCTGGGTGAGGACGAATACGGAGACGATGAAGACGAGGACGAGGAGTTGGACGAGCCCAACGAACCGAACGACGGGAACAAGAACGATGACGACGGCAACCGCCGCCGATGAGCGCGCGCGGCCTGCTTCTCGGATGTGGACGACAATGGGCGAAGCCCTTATGGTGTGCCGCCGTCGCGCCAACCCCTTCAGGTAAATTCCATGTTCGACATTCGCTGGATTCGTGAAAACGCCCAAGCCTTCGATGAAGGCCTGAAACGCCGGGGCCTGGAACCGCAGGCGGACGCCCTGATCGCCCTGGACGCGGCGCGCCGCGATGCCGTGACCGCGGCCCAGGAGATTCAGACTCGGCGCAATCAGCTGTCCAAGGAGATCGGTGCCCTGAAATCGAAGGGCGAGGATGCCGAGCACATCATCGCCCAGGTGAGTGCCGACAAGGACGCCCAGGCGGCGGCCGAGGCCGAAGCGGAAGAGGCGGGCCAGAGGCTCGATGCGGTGCTGGAAGGCATTCCCAATCTGCCGGCCGACGACGTGCCGGTGGGCGCGGACGAAAGTGCCAATGTCGAAATCCGCAAGTTTGGTTCGCCGCCCGAACTTGGCTTCGAGGCCAAGGAGCATTTCGAATTGGGCGAGGCGCTTGGCCTGATGGATTTCGAACAGGCGGCCAGGATGTCGGGCTCGCGTTTCGTCGTTCTCAAAGGCGCACTCGCACGGCTGCAGCGCGCGCTCGGTGCCTTCATGCTGGACCTGCAGACCGGCGAGGCGGGCTACACCGAAGTGGCGCCGCCTTATCTGGTGCGCGACGCGGCGCTCTTTGGCACCGGGCAGCTTCCCAAATTCGCCGAAGACCTGTTCGCGACCACCACCGATCACTGGCTGGTGCCGACCGCCGAGGTGCCGCTCACCAATCTGGTGCGCGAGAGCATCCTGGCCGAGGAAGACCTGCCGCTGCGGTT
Organism: Rhodospirillales bacterium; assembly: GCA_024638585.1. GTDB lineage: Bacteria > Pseudomonadota > Alphaproteobacteria > SMXQ01 > SMXQ01 > SMXQ01. Next base: position 895 of record JAHEKA010000099.1, on the reverse strand, counting down.
CACGGCGCTGACGCCCTGCTTCCGGTCCGAAGCCGGTGCCGCGGGCCGCGACACCCACGGCATGATCCGCCAGCACCAATTCGAAAAAGTCGAGCTCGTCTCCATCACCCGTCCCGAAGAGTCCGAAGCCGAGCACGAGCGTATGACGGGGGCCGCGGAAGAGGTTCTCAAGCGCCTCGACCTGCCTTACCGGGTGGTGACGCTGAGTTCCGGCGACATGGGGTTCTCGGCGCGCAAGACCTATGACATCGAGGTTTGGCTGCCCGGCCAGGGCGAATACCGTGAGATCTCGAGCTGCTCCGATTGCGGCGACTTCCAGGCGCGGCGCATGCAAACCCGCTACCGCCCCAAGGGTGAGGCCAAGGGCGTGCACTACGTCCATACCCTCAACGGCTCCGGCCTCGCGGTCGGGCGCACCTTGATCGCGGTGATGGAAAACGGACAGACCGAAAGCGGTTGCATCCGCATCCCCGACGCCCTCCGTCCCTTCATGGGAGGAATGGAGGAGATCGGGCCGCCCGCGTGAGCGGTTCTTCCGCCAGCCTGGGCCCCCTCAACCTAAGGCGGGCCCGCATCCTGGTCACCAACGATGACGACATCGGCGCCCATGGGCTGCGCCTGATGGCCCGTATCGCCCGCAGCCTGTGCAACGATGTCTGGGTGGTGGCCCCGGAAACCGAGCAATCCGCGGCGAGCCATTCCCTGACCGTCCGCGCGCCGCTGCGCGTGGCGAAGCATGGCCCCAAACGCTTCGCCGTGAACGGCACGCCCACGGATTGCGTGTTGCTGGCCGTGGGCCAGCTGATGGGCGAGCGCCTGCCCGACCTCGTGCTTTCGGGCATAAATCACGGCGGGAACCTGGCTGAGGATGTCAGCTATTCGGGCACCGTCGCCG
>JAHEKA010000098.1:432-7607 GCA_024638585.1 Rhodospirillales bacterium | reverse complement strand
GGTCGCGCTGGCCATAGGCGCGCAGGTTGATCCCCTGTCGCAGGTAGTCGAGGCCCAAAAGGTGCTCCTTCCAGGTCTGGTCCAGAATCTCCAGCAGCAGGCCCTTTTCCACCGTCCTGAGGGTTTCCCCGCCGTAAAGCGCGGCTTTCTCCGCCATCTTGCGGTCGCCCGCCTCGATCAGGCGCTGCAGGATCTCTTCATCAGCGATCCCCTCTTCCTTGGCCCAATCCTCGATCGGCAAATCAAGCGACAGCAATCGCAGCGCTTCCTCGTGCAGGAGATGGACGTCCCATTCTTCGGGGTAGACCTTCTCGGGGATGGCGGTCGAGACCATGTCTTCGGTCACTTCATGGCGCATGTCGGCGACCGTGTCGGACACGTCGTCGACGCGCATCAGTTCGATGCGCTGCTCGTAAATGACCTTGCGCTGGTCGTTCATCACGTCGTCGAACCGCAGCAGATTCTTGCGGATATCGAAGTTGTGGGCTTCGACCTTTTCCTGGGCCTTCTGCAGCGCTTTCGAGACCCAGCGGTGGGCGATGGCCTCGCCTTCCTCCAGTCCCAGTTTCTGCAGCATGCTGTCCATGCGTTCCGAGCCGAAGATGCGCATCAGATCGTCTTCCAGGGACAGGAAGAATTTCGACGCGCCGGGGTCGCCCTGGCGTCCGGAACGGCCGCGCAGCTGGTTGTCGATGCGCCGTGCCTCGTGGCGTTCCGTTGCCAGCACGAACAGGCCGCCGGCTTCCAGCGCGACCTGGCGGCCGGCTTCGACCTCTTTGGCGATTTCCTGGATGCGGGCCTCGCGTTTGGCTTCATCTGTCACGTCGGCCAGTTCGTTCTTCACCCGCATGTCCAGATTGCCGCCCAGCTGGATGTCGGTGCCGCGGCCGGCCATGTTGGTGGCAATGGTCACGGTGCCCGGGACGCCGGCCTGGGCGACGATCTGCGCTTCGGTCTCGTGGTAGCGGGCATTGAGCACGTTGTGGGGCACCTTGCGCTCCTTCAAGAGACCCGAAAGGTGTTCGGACTTCTCGATCGACACGGTGCCCACCAGGATCGGCTGGTTGCGTTCGTGGCATTCGACGATCTGATCCAGGATGGCGTTGTTTTTCTCGTTCGCCGTCCGGTAGACCTCGTCTTCGTGATCGATGCGGACGCAGGGCAGGTTGGTGGGGACCGAGATCACGCCCAGCTTGTAGATGTCTTCGAACTCGCCCGCCTCGGTCTGGGCCGTGCCGGTCATGCCGGCGAGCTTCGGGTACATGCGGAAATAGTTCTGGAAGGTGATCGAGGCGAGGGTCTGGTTCTCGCTTTCGATGCGGCAGCCTTCCTTGGCTTCAAGGGCCTGGTGGAGGCCTTCGGAATACCGGCGACCTTCCATCATGCGGCCGGTGAATTCATCGATGATGATGATCTGGTCGTCCTTGACGATGTAATCCCGGTCGCGCTGGAACAGTTTGTGGGCGCGCAGCGCCTGGTTCACATGATGGACCAGGGAGACGTTCTCCAGGTCGTAGAGACCGTTTCCTTTGAGCAGGCCAGCCTCTCGCAGCAATTCCTCCATGCGCTCGGTGCCGGCCTCGGTCAGGGTGACCGCCTTGACCTTCTCGTCCATTTCGAAATGGGCGGCGTCCAGCTTCGGGATCAGGACGTCTGCCTTGATATAGAGTTCCGAGGAATCCTCGGTCGCACCGGAAATGATCAGCGGCGTCCGCGCTTCGTCGATCAGGATGCTGTCGACCTCGTCGACGATGGCGTAGTTGAAGGGTCGTTGGACCATCTCGTCCAGGCTGAACTTCATGTTGTCCCGGAGATAGTCGAACCCGAATTCGTTATTGGTGCCGTAGGTGATGTCCGCGGCGTAGGCGTCCTTGCGCTGGGCGTCATCCAGGCCGTGGGTGATGCAGCCGACGCGCAAGCCCAGATAATTATAAATCTGGCCCATCCATTCCGAATCGCGCGTGGCCAGGTAGTCGTTGACCGTGACCACGTGCACCCCCTTGCCTTCGAGGGCGTTGAGATAGACCGGTAGGGTCGCCACCAGGGTCTTGCCTTCGCCGGTTGCCATTTCGGCGATGGTGCCGGAATGCAGGACCATGCCACCCGTGAGCTGCACGTCGAAATGGCGCTGGCCGAGGGTCCGTTTGGCGGCCTCGCGGACCGTGGCGAAAGCCTCGACCAGGATGTCGTCCATGGTTTCGCCGGCCGCCAGGCGCTCGCGGAACGCGTCGGTGCGGGCCCGGAGCTCGTCCTCCGACAGCGGCTCCAGTTCCGCCTCCAAGGCGTTGATGGCATCCACCTTGGGGGCCAGACGCCTGACGAAGCGATCGTTATGGCTGCCGAGAAATCGTTTGGTTATGGCTGCGAGCATGTTGAATCCTTAATCACCGGGAGGGCGCTGGGGCGCAACATCCCGGAAATCCGAAAAGAGAGATAGAGTTGCAGCGGTGTCATGTCAATGATCGGGACCCAGGCTAGGCGCTTTCCATGGCCGGAATGGGGCGCATCGTGATACCTTGGACGCCGTTTTTTCGTGCTGAGGAGACCGTTATGGGTTCAGTTTGTCTTAAATTCGGGATTTCGACGGGCCGGGCGGCGGTATTGGCCCTGGTCGCGTTCGCGGCCATCGGCGCCGGTCTGGAGCCCGCGGCGGCCCAGGAACTCGCCCAGAACACGGGCGCCAAACCCGCCAAAGACGCCGATCCCGTCGTGGCCCGGGTCGACGGCACGGCGATCAGGCAATCGGATGTGGAGACGGCGATCGAACAGCTGCCGCCGCAATATACCCAGATCCCACGCGAGACCCTGGTTCGCGCCATGACGGAAAAGCTGATCGACGGGACCCTGGCCGCCAATCGGGCGCGCGCCGCCGGCATGCACAAGGAGAACGAGTTCCGCGTCGCCAGAAACCGCGCCGAGTTGCAGCTTCTGGAGCAGATCTACATCAAGCGGCTGGTCGAGCGAAAGGTGACCGATCGGGCGGTGCGCCGGCGCTACGACCGGGACAGCAAGTCCATGACCCGCGGCCGCCAGGTCCGGGCCCGGCATATCCTGGTCAAGACCCGCCAGGAAGCCATCAACGCCATTGCCATGTTGGACCGGGGCAAGGATTTCGCCGCCCTCGCCCAGGAGATTTCCATCGGCCCCTCCAAGAGCCAGGGCGGGGATCTGGGTTTCTTCAAGCGCGAGCAGATGGTGCCGGCGTTTTCCAAGGCCGCCTTTGCCATGAAGAAGGGCGAGTTTTCCAAGGCGCCGGTGCAGACCCGGTTCGGCTGGCACGTGATCAAGGTGGAGGAGGTCAAGTCCGCCGCCCCGCCGTCCTTTGCCGAGGTGCATCAGCAGCTGCGCCAGAAGATGTCCGATGAGGTGATCGAAAAGGAAATGCAGGACCTGCGCAAGGCCGCCAAGATCGAGCGCCTGCTGCCGTCCTCGCCGCCGCCGAAGTAGCGGCCGCGCCGGCCTCCGGCAAGCGCCGCGCCGCCAAGGCGGTTGCATTTTTCCCAAGGCTGGGCTAAGCGGGCGGCCCGGTCCCCCTCTATGGGCGGGGCCGCGCCGTTGCAACCCGGAGCCAATTGGCAACCAAGAGTCCGAAGATGGCCGAAGTTTCTCCCCTGGCCCCCAAACGTTTTCCGCGTCTGCCCAATGTCGCCGGCGTCGAACTGGCCGCTGGCGCCTGCGGCATCAAGCCGAGCATGCGTTCCGACCTGATGGCCGCCGTGCTGGCGCCGGGCTCCAAGGTGGCCGGCGTCTTTACCCTGTCGGCGACCGCCGGGCCGACGGTCCGTTGGTGCCGCGAGGCGGTCAAGGGCGGAGCGGTCCGGGCCATTGTGGTCAATTCCGGGAACGCCAATGTCTTCACCGGCCGCGCCGGCGCGCGGGACGTCGCCGCCACGGTGAAAAAGACCGCGGGCATCCTCGGCTGTTCCGCCCATGACGTCCTGGTCTCCGCGACCGGGGTGATCGGTGAACGCCTGCCCATCGCCAAGATCACGAATGCGCTGGACGGCCTGATCGCCCAGGCGAAGCCCGGCAACTGGCAGGAAGCGGCCAATGCGATCCGCACCACCGACACCTTTCCCAAGGGGGCGGGCGCCGTCGCCCGGATCGGCGGCGTGCCGGTGCATATCGCGGGAATCGCTAAGGGATCGGGCATGATCGCGCCCAACATGGCGACCATGCTGGCCTATGTTTTCACCGACGCGAAGCTGCCGGTGCCGGTCCTGCGCCGGCTCTTGAAGGAGACCTGCGACCGGTCCTTCAACGCCATTACCGTCGATAGCGATACCTCCACCTCTGATACCTTGTTGCTGGTGGCGACGGGGGCGGGCAAGGCGCATCGCCGCATCACCCGGGCCGGCGATCCGGCCCTGAAGGATTTCCGCGCCAAGCTGGAGGCGGTGATGGCGGATCTCGCGCAGCAGATCGTCGCCGACGGCGAGGGCGCGACCAAGTTCATCACCGTCAACGTCACCGGAGCGGCGAGCGACCGGGCGGCCAAGGCGATCGCCATGACGGTCGCCAATTCACCCCTGGTCAAGACAGCGATCGCCGGCGAGGATGCGAATTGGGGGCGGATCGTCATGGCGGTGGGCAAGGCAGGCGAGAAGATCGATGCCGAGCGCCTGACAATCCGCGTCGGCGGGGTACGAATCACCGAGCGCGGCGCGGCCCGGGCGGGCTACCGGGAGGCTCCGGTGGCGCGGCACATGAAGGGCCGGCGCATCAATGTCGACATCGGCGCCGGGGTGAAAGGCGGCCGGGGGCGCGCGACGGTCTGGACCTGCGACCTGACCCACGGTTACATTTCCATCAATGCCGACTACCGAAGCTGACGGCGGGACCCCTCTCGCCACCGAACGCCTCAACCTGCGGCCGGTCGAAAAAGGCGACCTGCCCGCGATCGTCAGACTTGCGGGCGATTCGGAGGTGGCCGAATGGACGGTCTCGATCCGTCACCCCCTGACCCCGAAACAGGTGAACGAGTGGCTGGCGGAGTGCAGCGGCGAGGGGGAACACGCCTTTGCCATCCTGCGCAAGGGCGAGGATGCGTTGATCGGTGTCGTCGGCCTGACCGTCGGCGACGGCGGAGAGGGCGCCGAGATCGGCTATTGGGTCGGCCGGGACTATTGGGGCAATGGCTACGCGACCGAGGCGGTGCGCCGCGTGCTTCTTTACGGTTTCGGGGTCCTGGGATTGTCCCAGGTGGACGCCTCGGTGTTCCCCGGCAATGACGCGTCGATCCGGTTGCTGACCAATACCGGGTTTGCCAAGGCGCACACTGCGTCGCGTGCCGCGCCGGCCCGCGGCGGCGACAGGGAGGTCATCGTCTATACCCTGACGCGAGGGGAGTTTGCCCGCGTGACCCTGTCCCAGGCCGTGGGGCGCGAATGACCGGGCGGCCGGTGGTCCTGGTCGCGGCGGCGGCGATGATCGACACCGACGGCCGGGTGCTGGTCGCCAAGCGTCCCGAGGGAAAGTCGATGGCCGGGCTGTGGGAGTTCCCGGGCGGCAAGGTGGCCGACGGCGAGAGCCCGGAAACGGCCCTGGTGCGGGAGCTCGAGGAAGAGCTCGCCATCGAGGCCTGCGAGACCTGCCTCTATCCCTTGACCTTCGCCTCCCACGCCTATGAGGACTTCCATTTGCTCATGCCCCTGTTTGCGCTTCGCAAATGGGAGGGCATCCCCCGGCCTCAGGAAGGCCAGGACCTGCGTTGGGTGTTCCCCAACGGGCTTGCGGCGCTGGACATGCCGCCGGCGGACGCGCCCCTGGTACAGGCGCTGCGCGATTATCTCTGAGCGGAGGCCGGCCTTATCACTTGTTAATCGCTTTTCCCCCTTCGCCAAGCGAGCGGATATAGGCGACCAGGTCGTCGATGGTCTGGCGCGACAGATTGAGATTGGGCATCGGCGGATGGGGGTTGGAGATCCAGGCCTTGAGGTAGCCTTCGCTCTTGGCAGGATCGGCGGCGAGGGCGGCAAAGGCCGGGGCCTTGTCGCTGGCCATCGGCTTGCGCCCGACGACGTGGCAACTGGTGCACCACTGCTTGGCGATCTTTTCCCCTTCGGCGGCATCGCCGGCGGCCGATGCCGGCATTACGGGAACGCAGGTTGCAAGAAAGAGGGCGGCGGGCAGCCAAGTTCGCAGGGCCATGTCGGGTCCTTTCAATCAAATACTGTCACTGTCTCCGCCCCTCGAAGGTAGCGCGATCCGGGGCCCGGGTAAACGCGGATCAGCGGGTACCGCCGCCGGGCTTCTCCCCGGCGGGGTGCTCTTCCGCTTTGAGCGCGTCGGCCAGGCGGCCCTTGGCCGATCCCGGGGCCAGCGGCCTGGGCTGATTCGGTCCCGGCGCCCATCCGGCCAGCCAGATCACGTCGAACCGGGCGGAGATCTCCGGTTCTGTCTCGGAAGCGTCCGTCGCCCTGCCGGGATAAAGGCGAGCTGCTTCCAGCACGGTACGGCGGCGGGTGAAGGTCTTGCGCCGCACATGGACGGCGTTGGTCTCGCCCATGGCGCGCAAGTCCGCCATCAGCTCAAGCGGTCCGGCGAAGCGGACCTCGATGGTGTCGAGGTCGGCCACCGGCAGGGCGAACCCGGCCCGGGTCAGCAGGTCACCGCCGTCGCGGACGTCTGCGAAGGGCGACACCCGGGGCGAGGCGCCGCCCTCGATGGCCAGTTCGGCCTCCATGAAGGCGGTGCGCAGCTCGGTCAGGGTGGCGCCGCCCAACAGGCAGCCCAGGAACAGGCCGTCGGGTTTCAGGGCGGCGCGGATCTGGCTGAGTGCGCCGGGCAGGTCGTTCACCCAATGCAGCGAAAGATTGGTGGCAATCAGGTCGAACGACCCGGGCGCGAAGGGGAGTGCCTCTTCATCGGCAATCAGCGTCGCACCGCCCCCCGCCGCCCGCGCGGCGGCGGCCATCGCCGGGGACAGGTCGCACTGCACCACCCGGTCCGTGCCGGGGCGCCGGCTCAGCGCCGTCGCCAGCGCGCCGCCATGGCAGCCGAGGTCGAGGGCGCGGGGAAAGTCGCGGCGGATGTCGTCCAGCCGGTCGATCAACCGGTCGGCGGTTTCCCGGAACAGGTCGTCGTGTTCGGCGAACCGTGCCGCCGCCCGGTCGCGGTGCGCACGCACGGCCGCGCGATCGAACGGCGCGGGCGAGGTCGGGCCCGCAGGCAGG
>JAHEKA010000098.1:0-422 GCA_024638585.1 Rhodospirillales bacterium | reverse complement strand
TATATGGCATGGGGGCGGGCACCAGGGAAAGGGCGCGTATTGCCCGCATTGCCGCCATCATCGATTGACAGGGGCCGGGGGGTCGGCTCTGATTCGCCCATGACCGCAGGCGACGGCATCGGCGCAAGACCCCTTTCGCCCCTCAAAGGGACGTTGGGCGGCGTTCTCGACGTGCTGCTGCCCCATCAGTGCCTCAAATGCAGCCAGGTGGTCGGCCGCGACGGTGCCCTATGCGCCGCCTGCTGGTCGGAACTGACCTTCATGGCGCCGCCCTATTGCGCCTGTTGCGGCTATCCGTTCGAACTGGATTTCGGCCCCGGCACGGAAGGCGATCTGTGCGGCGCCTGCCTGCGCGACCCAAAGCCCTACGCCCGGGCGCGGGCCGTGTTTCGCTATGACGATGCCAGCCGGCCGTTGATCCT
>JAHEKA010000573.1 GCA_024638585.1 Rhodospirillales bacterium | reverse complement strand
GTCGAGCACCGCCGCCTGCTGGGATTTGTTGACCAACGGCCCCATGCGGACGTCCGCGTTGCGGGGATTGCCGGTCACGGTGCCCGCGATCCGGGCCTCAAAGGCTTCGGCCACCGCGTCAATCAACGCGGCAGGGACCAGGGCACGGCGAATGGCGGTGCACTTCTGGCCCGCCCTCTGGGTCATCTCCTTGACCACCTCACGCACATAGAGGTCGAACTCCGGGCTGCCCACGGCCGCATCGGGACCAAGGATCGAGGTGTTCAAGCTATCGGCTTCGATATTCAAACGCGCGTTCGAGGCTGCGACATTGGGGTGGGTCTTGAGCGTGGTGGCGGTATCCGCTGAACCGGTGAAGGCAATGGCATCCTGGCCTGTCACATGATCGCTGATCGCCCGGGCGGATCCGCAGAGCAGGCTCAGTGTCCCGTCTGGCAAAAGGCCCGCCTCGATCACGTCCTTGACCATCTGATGCGAGAGCCAGCATGTCGCCGTCGCCGGTTTGGCCAGGACCGGCACCCCGGCCAACAGTGCGACCCCGGCCTTCTCCCACAACCCCCAGGAGGGGAAGTTGAAGGCGTTCACATGCACCGCGATACCGCGAAGGGGCAGGGAAAGGTGTAGCGCCTGGAACGTTTCTTCCCGGGACAGCCGGTCGAGCCGGCCATCCTTGAGCGCCCCCGCGTCGCCCAGTCGCTCGCCGAGGCGGGCGAAAAACTGCAGCGTCCCGATGCCCCCGTCGATGTCGAATGCGGCGTCCGCCGAGGTGTTGCCGGAGTTCGCCAGGGCGATCTCGCCATAGGCCTCGCGATTGGCGGCGAGGGTTTCGGCGATCGCCCCCAGCAGCTTGGCGCGCTCGGCATAGGTCAGGCTCCGCAGGGCCGGTCCACCGACCTCCCGTCCATAGGCCATGGCGGCGCCGATATCGATGCCGGCGGTGGACGCCCGGGCCAGTTCCTCGCCGGTCACCGGATCGACCAATGCCTCGCCGTCGTCGGTTCCCTCGACCCACGCGCCGCTGACAAAACTGCTCAGTTTCATGATTTTCCCCCTGGACCTTGAGCGGGTAAGGCCGTGCCCCTTTGGATTGGCGCCCAGGATAGCGAAATGCGAATGGGCGGCAAGGCACGTTTCCCGGGCTATAGGGCCCAATTGCGGTTTCCCGATAGGTCATTGGGTTAGGGGCACAAATCTGATATTAATAATCGTTCTTAATACTTTGCCGGGTGATCCGTCCCCGCCCGGCGAAGTCATTGACAGGGCGGGTCCGATGGTCGAAACAAGGGCCATGATTGACCGGCGAGGCGCGACATCCCGCCGGCGGCAGCTTTGAGGTTTGCATGGCGGCAGATGAGGCACATACCGATCAGGGCGATGCCCCTGAGGTTGCCGACACCGTGCGCGCGCTCTGCGCCGATTTCGATAATCGCCCCGAGGCCTTGATCGAGATTTTGCACGGTACCCAGGCGGCGTTCGGCTTCGTGCCCGACGCGGCGGTGGAGGTGCTGGGAACGACGCTCAACCTGACCCGGGCCGACGTCCACGGGGTGATCAGCTTCTACCACGATTTCGAACGGGAAAAGCCGGGTCGCCATGTGCTCAAGGTCTGCCGCGCCGAATCCTGCCAGGCCAGCGGTTCCAACGCGTTGGCGCGCCACGCCGAGGGCGCCTTGGGAGTTCCGTTCGGCGGCACCACGGTTGACGGCGAGTTTACCCTGAAGGCGGTTTACTGCCTTGGCAATTGCGCGCTGGGCCCCTCGGTGCTGATCGGCGAGACCCTGCATGCCCGGGTCGATGCGGCCAAATTCGATGACCTGGTGGCAGGCCTCCGGGAGGCGACGGCATGAGTGTGAGCGTCTATGTCCCGCGCGACGCGGCGGCGCTATCGGTGGGCGCGGAAGCGGTGGCCGAAGCTATCGTGGCCGAAGCCGGGCGCCGCGGTGAAGAGGTGCGGGCCATCCGCAACGGCTCGCGCGGGATGATGTGGCTCGAACCCCTGGTGGAGGTCACGGT
>JAHEKA010000097.1 GCA_024638585.1 Rhodospirillales bacterium | reverse complement strand
ACCTCCGGCGGGCGCCATCCGGTGACCCCCTGGGGCAAACCCACCAAGGGTGCGCGCACCCGCGGCAAGAAGGCGTCCGACCGGCTCATCATCCGCAGCCGGCACCGGTCCCGCAAGAGAAGGTAAGGCAGGAAGACGTCATGGCTCGATCTGTTTGGAAAGGTCCTTTTGTGGACGGCTATCTGCTGAAGAAGGCGGACGAGGCGCGTTCGTCGGGCAGAAGCGACGTGATCAAGACCTGGTCGCGGCGTTCGACCATCCTGCCGCAGTTCGTCGGACTGACCTTCGGCGTCCACAACGGTCAGAAATTCATCCCCGTCCTGGTGACGGAGAACATGATCGGCCACAAGTTCGGCGAGTTTGCGCCGACGCGGACCTATTACGGCCACGCCGCCGACCGGCGCGCGCGGCGGGTTTAGGAGACGGCCATGGGCAAGAAAAGCAATCCCCGGCGGGTGGCGGAAGCGGAAGCCATGGCCTACGGCCATATGATCCGCGTCAGCCCGCAGAAGCTGGGCCTGGTGGCCGGCATGATCCGCGGCAAGCGGGCGGAAGTGGCGCTCGCGGACCTGACCTTCTCCTCCAAGCGCATCGCGCGGGACGTGAAGAAGGTCCTGCAGTCGGCCATCGCCAACGCGGAGAACAATCACCAGCTCGACGTCGATCGCCTGGTCGTGGCTGAAGCATCGGTGGGCAAGGCGATGGTAATGAAACGCTTCCGCGCCCGCGCGCGGGGCCGGGCGGGCCGCATCCAAAAGCCGTTTTCCAACCTCAAGGTGGTTGTCCGGGAAGCCGAGGAGGCATCGTAATGGGCCAGAAAGTCAATCCGGTCGGGCTCAGGCTCGGCATCAACAGGACCTGGGATTCCCGCTGGTACGCCGACAACGAATACAGCGATCTCCTGCATGAGGACATCAAGATCAGGGATTACCTGCTCAAGACCCTGTCCCAGGCGGGCGTCGCCAAGGTGGTCATCGAACGGCCCGCCAAGAAGGCGCGCATCACCATTCACACCGCCCGTCCGGGCGTCGTGATCGGCAAGAAGGGTGCGGATATCGAAAAGCTCCGGACCCAGGTGTCGAAGCTGACCGATGCCGAGGTGCACCTCAACATCGTTGAGATCCGCAAGCCCGAAATCGACGCCCAGTTGGTCGCCGAAAACATCGCCCAGCAGCTTGAACGGCGCATTGCCTTCAGGCGCGCCATGAAGCGGGCGGTGCAGTCCGCCATCCGGCTCGGCGCCGAGGGCATCCGCATCAACTGTGCCGGCCGCCTCGGCGGCGCCGAGATCGCGCGCACCGAATGGTACCGCGAGGGTCGGGTGCCGTTGCATACGCTCCGCGCCGATGTCGATTACGGCTATGCGACGGCGCGGACCACCTACGGTGCCTGCGGCGTCAAGGTGTGGATCTTCAAGGGCGAGATCATGGCACATGATCCGATGGCCCAGGACAAGAAGGCGATGGAACAGCAGGTCGGGCGCACCGGCACCGGCAGTCCGGGCGGCCCCTCAGCGCCCGGTGTGACGGTATCCTAGAGCCCGAGGACGGTAGAGATGCTTCAACCCAAGCGAACCAAATACCGCAAGGCCCATAAGGGACGGATCCACGGCGCCGCCAAGGGCGGCACGCGGCTCAATTTCGGCTCTTTCGGCCTCAAGGCCCTGCAGCCGGAGCGGATCACCGCGCGCCAGATCGAGGCGGCGCGGCGCGCCATCACCCGCGCCATGAAGCGTTCGGGCCGGGTCTGGGTGCTTCTGTTCCCCGATGTGCCGGTCAGCCAGAAGCCCGCCGAAGTGCGCCAGGGCAAGGGCAAGGGAACGCCGGAATTCTGGGCCTGTCGGGTCCATCCCGGGCGCATCATGTTCGAGATCGATGGGGTCGACCAGGCCACCGCGCGCCAGGCCCTGGAATTGGCCGCGGCCAAGCTGCCGGTCCGCACCCGGTTTGTCACCCGGGTCGGCGAGGAGAGCTAGCATGAAGGCGGAAGACGTGCGGGCCAAGAGCCACGACGAACTGGCCTCGGAATTGGTGAACCTCAAGAAAGAGGCCTTCAACCTGCGGTTCCAGGCGGCCAGCGGCCAGCTCGAGAACACGGCGCGGGTGCGCCAGGTGCGGCGTGATATCGCCCGCATCCAAACCATTATGAACGAAAACGCCGCCAACAGCGCTTAGCGCGCGGGCCGGCACGGGAAGCGAATTAAGGAACGGAACAGGCGGCTATGTCGAAGCGGATAATGCAGGGCACGGTGGTTTCCGATAAGGGCGACAAGACGGTGATCGTGCGCGTCGATCGCCGGTTCATGCACCCTTTGGTGAAGAAGGTGATCATGCGCTCGAAGAAGTTCGCCGCTCATGATGAAAACAACGCTTACAAGGTCGGCGACAAGGTCCGGATCGAGGAATGCCGTCCGATCTCCAAGCGCAAGTGTTGGCAGGTTCTTTCCGGAGATGCCTAAGGCACGCCGGTTAGTTGGGAAAGGGTTGATCCGATGATCCAGATGCAAACCAACCTGGAGGTGGCCGACAATTCGGGCGCGCGCCGGGTCCAGTGCATCAAGGTGCTGGGGGGTTCCAAGCGCATGTCTGCGGGCGTCGGTGACGTCATCGTGGTTTCGGTCAAGGAGGCGATCCCCAGGGGCCGCGTCAAGAAGGGCGAAATCCAGCGCGCGGTCATCGTCCGCACGGCCAAGGAGATCCGCCGGGCCGACGGCAGCGCCATCCGCTTCGACCGCAACGCGGCGGTGCTGATCGACGGCACGGGCGAGCCCATCGGAACCCGCATTTTCGGCCCCGTCACCCGCGAACTGCGCGGCAAAGGCTACATGAAGATCATCTCACTCGCCCCGGAAGTGCTGTAGGGCGGGGACAAGGAACAATCGGTAATTGCCATGAAGAAGATCAGGAAGGGCGATACGGTGACCGTGCTCACGGGCCGGGACAAAGGCAAGAAGGGCAGTGTTCTCAAGGTCTTGCGGTCCAAGGATCGGGTCATTGTACAGGGCGTTAATATGGTCAAGCGGCATTACCGCGGTGGCCAGGGCCAGCCGCCCGGCATCGTCGACAAGGAAGCGTCGATCCATGTCTCCAACGTCGCCCTGCTCGATCCGAAGGACGACAAGCCGACCCGGGTCACCTTCAAGGTGCTCGAAGGCGGGCGCAAGGTCCGGGTCGCGAAGCGCTCCGGCGAAGTGATCGACGTTTGAGCGGCAAGGCACCCCTGGCGGGCAAGGATTTGAGGAAGGAATGATGGCCGAGGCGAGCGAGATTTACGTGCCCAAGATGAAGGAGCACTACGACACGGTCGTGAAGAAGTCGCTGCAGGACGCGTTCGAATACGCCAATCCCATGAGCGTGCCGAGGATCGAGAAGATCGTCGTCAATATGGGGATCGGCGAAGCGATCGGCGACTCCAAGAAGCTCGATTCGGCGGCGGGCGAGCTTGCCTCGATCACCGGCCAGAAGCCCATTGTCATTCGGGCCAAGAAGTCGGTCGCCAATTTCAAGCTGCGCGAAGGCATGCCCATCGGCTGCAAGGTGACGCTCCGCCGCGCGCGCATGTACGAGTTTCTCGACCGCCTGGTCAACATCGCTCTGCCCCGCGTGAGAGACTTCCGCGGTCTTTCGCCGCGCAGCTTCGATGGGCGGGGCAATTATTCCCTGGGCTTGCGGGAGCAGATCGTGTTTCCGGAAATCGATTACGACCAGATCGACGAGATCAGGGGCATGGATGTCACCATCGTTACCACGGCCGGTTCGGACGAGGAGGCGAAGGTGTTGCTGCAGGGATTTGATTTCCCGTTCGGCGATTAAGCGGCGGGAAAGAAGAAAGGACGGAGGTTTCTTTCCATGGCGAAGATCAGTGCCATTGAGAAGAACAAGAGGCGCCAGAGGTTGGTGCGCAAGTTTGCCGCGCGCCGCGCCAAATTAAAGGCAATCGCCAGTGACCGGTCGCTGCCGGCGGAGGAGCGCTTTGCCGCGCGTCTCAAGCTCGCCGAGTTGCCGCGCAATTCCAGCGCCGTGCGCATCCAGCGCCGTTGCGAGCTGACCGGGCGGCCTCGCGGCGTCTACCGCAAGTTCCGCCTTAGCCGCATCGCGCTACGGGAATTGGCCGCCAACGGCCAGGTCCCGGGCATGGTCAAGTCGAGTTGGTAAGGGGAAGGAGATCCAAGGTATGGCAATGACCGACCCTCTTGGGGATATGCTCACACGGATCCGGAATGCCCAGACCCGTAAGCTCTCCAGCGTCAACACGCCGGCCTCCAACCTGCGCGCCAATGTGCTGCATGTGCTGGAGAAGGAAGGATACATCCGCGGTTTCGAGCGGCATGAGGTTTCACCCGGTCTCGCGGAGATCAAGATCGAGCTCAAATACCATGAAGGTGAGCCCGTGATCCGGACCATCCGCCGGGTCTCGAAACCGGGCCGCAGGGTCTATTCGAAGATCAAGGATCTGCCGCGCCCGTTCAACGGCCTGGGCATTGCCGTTCTGTCCACCCCCCGGGGCGTCATGTCCGACGCCGACGCGCGGGAGGCCAATGTGGGCGGCGAAGTCTTGTGTCAGGTGTTCTAGGGCGCCAAGGGTCGATAAGGAGTTCAAGATGTCGCGTATCGGCAAGAATCCGGTCCCTATTCCCGACGGAGTGACCGTCAACGTGTCGGGCCAGGAGGTCTCCGCCAAGGGCAAGCTGGGCGAGCTTTCGGTTGAGGTCGCGCCCGAGGTCGAGGTCTCGTTGGCCGATAACCAGGTCACGGTCTCGCCTCGGGGCAACAGCAAGCGGGCCCGCACCATGTGGGGCATGAGCCGGACCCTGGTCAGCAACATCATCTCCGGTGTTGGTGAGGGATTCTCAAAGGCGCTTGAAATTCAGGGGGTTGGCTATCGCGCCCAGGTCGAAGGCAAGAACCTGGTGCTGCAATTGGGCTATTCCCATCCCATCACCTATCCGATCCCGGAAGGCATCTCGATCGCCTGCGAACGCCCCACCGCGATTGCCGTTAGCGGCGCCAATCGCCAACAGGTCGGCCAGGTGGCGGCAGAGATTCGTGCGTTTCGCCCGCCCGAGCCCTTCAAGGGCAAGGGCGTTCGCTACGAGGGCGAATACATCCTCCGCAAGGAAGGCAAGAAGAAGTAGGACCAAGGGCCATGTTGAGCAACAAAGACCTGTTCAAGCGCCGCCGGCGCAGGGTGCGTAACCAGCTGAACCGTAAGAGCAAGCGGCCGCGGCTCAGCGTGTTTCGTTCCTCCAAGCACATCTATGCCCAGGTCATCGACGACGTTGAGGGCAAGACCCTTGCCGCGGCATCGACGCTGGACAAGGATCTCAAGGGCAAGACCAAGACCGGTGCCGACCGTGAAGCGGCGGCAGAAGTCGGTAAGCTGATCGCCGCCCGCGCCAAGGCCAATGGGGTTGAAAGCGTGGTTTTCGACCGCGGTGGGTATATCTTCCATGGCCGGGTCAAGGCGCTGGCCGATGCCGCGCGCGAAGCTGGATTGAATTTTTAAAGGGGCCGGGTATGGCACGCAGACCGAACAGGCAGGAACGGGACAACCAGGACAGCGATCTGGTCGATAAGCTGGTAAGCATCAACCGCGTCGCCAAGGTGGTGAAGGGCGGGCGCCGGTTCGGCTTTGCCGCGCTGGTGGTGGTCGGCGACACCAAGGGCCGGGTCGGCTACGGCGCGGGCAAGGCACGCGAGGTGCCCGAAGCCATCCGTAAGGCCACCGAACAGGCCAAGCGCCGGATGATCCGGGTTCCCATCCGCGACGGACATACCTTGCATCACGACGTTCGGGGCCGTTTCGGGGCCGGCCGGGTGATCCTGCGCGCCGCGCCCGCGGGCACCGGCATCATCGCCGGCGGACCGATGCGTGCGGTGTTCGAAACCGTCGGTATCCACGACATCGTGACCAAGTCGATGGGCTCGGCCAATCCCTACAATATGGTCAAGGCCACCTTCGATGCCTTGCAGAACCTCAATTCGCCCCGCATGGTGGCGGCCCGGCGCTCCAAGAAGGTGAGCGACCTGTTCGGTGGAGCCGCGCCCAAGGCGGAGGCCGAGGCCGCACCGGAAACCGAGGCCGGGGAGACGGCAGATGGTTGACAAAACGATCCGCGTTACCCAGATCAAGAGTCCGATCCGGCGGCCCAAGGACCAGCGGGCCACACTGGTCGGGCTGGGCCTCAATAAGATCAACCGCAGCCGCGAGCTTCCCGATACGCCTTCGGTTCGTGGCATGATCAATAAGGTGTCCCACCTCGTCAGGGTCGAAGACGGCACCTAACGGGCCGCAGCAGGATCAGGATAGAGCATCATGAGATTGAACGAGATCAGCGACAAGCCCGGCGCCCGCAAGGCCCGCACCCGCGTGGGCCGCGGCATCGGTTCCGGCAGCGGCACGACCGCGGGCCGGGGCATGAAGGGCCAGAAGTCGCGCTCCGGCGTCGCCATCAAGGGGTTCGAGGGCGGCCAGATGCCGTTGCACCGCCGCCTGCCCAAGCGCGGTTTCAACAATATTCACGGCCTGCGCTTTTCGGAGATCGGCCTGGACAGGCTCCAAGAGGCGATCGACAAGAAGGTCCTGGATGCCGCCAAGCCCATCACCGAGGCGGTGCTGAAGGAAAGCGGGATCGTCACCCATCTGCGGGATGGCGTTCGCGTGCTGGGCAACGGGGAGATCAAGGCCAAGGTCGCGCTGGAAGTGGCCGGTGCCACTGGGCCGGCCAAGGCGGCGATCGAAGCCGCGGGGGGAACCGTGACCCTGACCCGGGTCAAGCGCGAAAGGTCCGAAAAAAAGCGCAACCGGGGCAAGAAGATCGCAGCCCAGAATGCAGAAGGCAAGGCTGAAGACGGGGACAAGGGAGAGTAACGCCCGGCGCGTCGTGCGCCCGGCCGGTGACCTGCTGACGTTGGAGACGGCCCATGGCCTCTGCCGCTGAACAACTAGCCGCTAACATCAATTTCGGCGCCTTCGCCAAGGCGACCGAGCTGAAGAAGCGTATCTGGTTTACGCTCGGCGTTTTGTGCGTCTACCGGCTCGGCACCTATGTGCCGCTTCCCGGCATCGATCCTCAGGCTCTGGCCGATATTTTCGCCCAGCAGCAGGGCGGCCTTCTCGGCATGTTCAACATCTTTGCCGGCGGTGCGGTGGAGCGCATGGCGATCTTCGCGCTGTCCATCATGCCCTACATCTCCTCGGCTATCATCATGCAGCTGATGACGTCGGTGTCGCCCAAGCTGGAGGCGCTGAAGAAGGAAGGCGAGCAGGGCCAGAAAAAGATCAACCAATACACCCGATACGGCACGGTGATCCTGGCCACGGTGCAAGGCTATGGAATCGCCGTCGGGCTGGAGGGGATGACGTCGTCCGCCGGACCCGCGGTGGGCGACCCGGGGTATTTCTTCCGCCTCTCCACGGTAATCACCCTGGTGGGCGGCACCATCTTCCTGATGTGGCTGGGCGAGCAGATCACCGCCCGCGGCGTCGGCAACGGCATTTCGCTGATCATCTTCGGCGGCATCGTCGCCGAACTGCCTTCGGCCATCGCCGCCACCTTGGAACTGGGCCGCACCGGCGCCCTGTCCGGTCTGGTCATCGTCGCCGTCGGGGTCATGGCAATTGCCGTGATTACCTTC
>JAHEKA010000572.1 GCA_024638585.1 Rhodospirillales bacterium | reverse complement strand
CCTCGTTGGATGGGTTGCCTATCGATACTTCAAATCGTGAAGGCGAACTTTGAAACAGTCACTGAATCGAACCACTTTATGTCCGCTTTTGGCTAAAAGCGGACATTGGATTAACAAGCCTCAACCCATACACGGGGATCAACAGCCGTCTTATGGGGAGCCCGCCGGGCCATGGGGCGCGCCATGCGATTCCCCCTGGTCTCGGACGGCGATGTTTTGATACCGTGCGCGGCACAGGGCAATCGGCAACGGGAGACGATCGATCATGGCGGAGGCGGACAAGGCGGCATCGAAATGGGTCGCCATCGGGTCCTTCCTGGTGGGCAGCACCATCGGTCTAAGCGCCGGCATCGCCGTGGGCCTGTTCATCTTCCCCTATGTCTTCCAGCCGCCGCCGGCCATGGAAAAGGTCGCCAACCGCGCCGCCAAGACGGTCGTCGCCAAGGCCACCTTCATTCACGCCAACCCGTCCGACCCGGTCCATTACGGCAAGGGCAGCGCCACCGTGTTCACCGACCTGGTGCATCTGGAGAAGAATTTCGAGGTCGGCCCCGGGCCCAAGTATCACGTCTTCCTCTCGCCCCGGGCGCCGGTGACCAAGACCGAGGATTTCGATGAATCCAAGGCGCTCGACCTCGGCCCCATCAAGGCCTTCGAGGGCAGCCAGAACTACCCCCTGCCGCCCGGCACCAAGCTTGCCAGCTATCAATCCATCGTCATCTGGTGCAAGGCCTTCGGCGTCCTGATCAGCCCCGCGACCCTGGAATTCGCGAACCGCTAGGGGCAAGGGCGCCGGCTGCTACTCCGCGAGCTTCTTTTTCGCCGTTTGTGTCAGCCCTGCGTTTTGAAAAAGTAATCTTTTTTCCAGTAATAGCGCCGCAGGTATTCGTCAGGCCAAGACTCCGGACCCAGCGTTGACCGCTTGGGCAGGCAGTCAACCATGTCGGGAGTAATGGGAAACCAATCGGGATCTCGGACGTCATCCGACGAGGGCCGTCGACCGGCCTCCAGCCGCGGGTTACATACTCCAATCTCAATATAATCTTTCTGGCATTGCATCAGGGACGGACCATCCGATGCGGCACTACGTTCCGTCGGATAGATGACGTCCCCGGTCACGTCCTGCCAGCAACAAATGGGGCAGACGTCTTCGCTGCCAGGCCCGAACTCGAATACAATGTAACCGCAGCAAGGGCAGGGGTAGTTCCCCATCACTCCGCGAGCTTCCTGCGCAGGATCTCGTTGACCGCAGCAGGGTTGGCCTTGCCCTGGGTCGCCTTCATGATCTGGCCGACGAACCAGCCCAGCACCTTTTCGTTGCCGGACTTGAACTGGGCCACCTGATCCGGGGCGGCGGCGATCACCTTGTCGACTTCCGATTCGATAGCGCCGGTATCGGTGATCTGTTTGAGGCCCTTTTCCTCGACCACCGCGTCCGCCGGCTTGCCCGACGCCGCCATTTCCTCGAACACGTCCTTGGCGAGGCGATTGGACACCGTCCCGTCATTGATCAGGTCCAACAGGCCGCCCAGGTTCTCGGCCGTCACCGGACTGTCCGCGATCTCGCGCGCCTCCCGGTTCAACAGGCCGAACAGCTCGCCGGTCACCCAGTTAGCGGCGATCTTGCCGTCACGGCCCGCGGCCACGGTTTCGAAATATTCCGCGGTCTCGCGTTCCGCCACCAGCACGGCGGCGTCATAGGCGGACAGGCCGTATTCACTGATAAAGCGCGCGCGCTTTTCGTCGGGCAGCTCCGGCAGGCTGGCCTTGATCTCTTCGACCCAGTCCTCTTCCAATTCCAGCGGCAACAGGTCCGGGTCGGGGAAATAGCGGTAATCGTGGGATTCTTCCTTGGACCGCATGGCGCGGGTCACGCCGGAATCGGGGTCGAACAGGCGGGTCTGCTGGATCACCGCGCCGCCGTCCTCGATCAGCTCGACCTGGCGCGCCGCCTCATAGGCGATGGCCTGCTGGACGAAGCGGATGGAATTGACGTTCTTGATCTCGCACCGCGTGCCGTAT
>JAHEKA010000571.1 GCA_024638585.1 Rhodospirillales bacterium | reverse complement strand
ATGTCAAGGGCGCGGAATCGCGGATCACCCGCGTCGAAGGCGCCGACCTCTCGCGCGAGACCGATGCCGCCAAGGACCGCATGACGTCAGCCATCCGCCAAAGCGACATGCCGACGCTGCCGGACCTCCTGCTGCGCCGCGCACCGGGCCGCACGTCTCCCGAGCAGGTCACCACATTCCTCAACTACGCGGGCCTGGGATTCCAATTCGCGGCGACCGGCGCCATCATCTTCGAGAAAGCCACCGCACTCGGCCTCGGCCGAGAGGTGCCGACCGACTGGCTGACCAGCGCGCTGCCGTCTTGAAGTGCAGATGGCGAGACCCCGCAAGAGAACCGCAGCGCCCCACTTAATGAAACCAAATCCCGAGGAGGCAGTATATGGAAACCGCGCATCTTGAGATCCATGGACACACCATGGATATGCTGATCGATGCGCCTGGGGGAGACGGGCCGCACCCGGCGGTGCTGCTGATGTTCCACCGCGGCGGGTTGGATGACTTCACCAAGGGGCGTCTCGCTGCCTTGCGCGAAGCCGGTTACCTCGCCTGCGCCCCCGATTTCTATCACCGCTGTCCGGACGGCTATCAAGGCGGTGACTGCAAACAGTTCCTGAAGGATTCCGAAATCATCGATGAGACCCGGGCGGCGGCGGACCACCTGCGGGCACGGTCCGATGTCGCGAGCGACCGCCTGTTGATATTGGGTCATTGCATGGGCGGACGCATGGCGCTGATGGGGGCTGCTCGCGTCGATGCGGGCTTTCGCGGCTGCGTGGTGTTCTACGGCGGGGGCATGTTCCTCTCCTGGGGCGATGAGGGCGAAGCGCCCTTCGCGTGGATCGGCGCCATCCCCTGCCCCGTCATCGGATTCTTCGGCGATCATGACGTCAATCCGTCGCCGGAAGACGTGAACAAGATCGATGCCAAGCTGACCGAGGCTGGCGTCCCCCACACGTTCCATCGCTATCCGAATGTTGGCCATGGCTTCCAGAATCCGGCTCATGACGCGCCGGAAACCAGGGCGGCATCTCAGGATGCATGGGCCAAAGCCCTTGATTTTCTTGGAAAATAATTTCCCATGGGGCTTTGGACCGACCGCCCGCCTAGGCCCGCCCGCCCCAAAAAGATCACAGAATGGCCACACCGCGGCAGGGGCAATTGGAGATAGAGTTCGTTTGTCTGCATCCCCACAGCAGACCAAAAGCACATTGGAGAGGCGCATCGGATGTCTGCCACGCCAAGCGATTTCAGCTCCCCCAGGGGCTTCAGTCACGAGAGGGTTGGACCTGCCCCCGCGACCGAGCCCCGACAGTGGACGGCACGCAACACCCTGATGTTCTTGGTCGGGGCCACTGGCCTTCTATGGGCGGGCGTTATTTTCGGCGCCACCTTGTTCCTGTAAAGACCCCCCTCAGGACGTCGCCCGGTCGTGGCCCCGACCACGAAACCCTTCGAACCCGCATAGCTCACCGGACCGGGACGCTTCCCGGCGTCGACCCTCACATCAATGGCACGCCCTGCGGGAACGGAACCGGCATCGGGTGCCAGTGGTGGACACGCGAATTTTCCCCCGATCATGGTAAAATCAACACCGAAAGCTTGATGAAGTTCGGTATTGCCGGTTTGAGGGGGCAGCAATGAGTTCGCGATTGCGTTGTTTGATAGTGGGGCTGGTGGTGGCGCTGGGCGCCGGGGTCTGGGGACTGCCGGGAGCTGCCGCCGCCAAGATTCTCCAATGCAAGACCGAAAGCGGCGCCCCGGCCTCACACTTGGAGCTTGACCTGAAGAAGCGGACCCTGCGGTGGGGCACCTCAACCGAATATCGGATTACCGGCCTCACCAAGCACTTCATTACCGCCGTCGAGGTCCGGTGGATGGGTGCGCCGAGAGAGATCGGCAATGAAATTTGGGTAATGAACCGAGCTACCGGCCGGTATTGGCGCGCCAGCATATTCGAAGTCTGCGCCATCGCCGATTGCAAGAAAAAGACCGTAGAAGCCCGCACCTTCAAGGGAATATGCCGCTAGCCGCCCG
>JAHEKA010000096.1:4764-7729 GCA_024638585.1 Rhodospirillales bacterium | reverse complement strand
CCGAAGCGATTGCCGAAGGTCATCAGCGCCCGCTTCATGGCATCGGTCTCGGCCTCCTTGATCGCTACCTCATGGGCCTCGCCCGGGTTGTCTCCACTGCCGCCACCGAAGCCGCTGCCCTCGCGGGTGAGGGTCCGTCCCTCGGTGAGGACCGAGACCTTGACCTTGGCGGTGTAGTAACAGACCCGCCGTCCCCCAGATCTTCCTTGCCAGACGCAGACGCTCTCCACCGTCTCACGGTTCCAACCATCGAAGCCGAAGATGCGGTTGGCCTCAGCAATGGTGAACCAGCCCTCGATATAGGAGAGTTCTCTCCCGTTCTCCTCCCGGGTCCTGACATGGGCCGCCTTGAGCTTGCCCTTCAGGGCCTTGATCTGATTTTCCCGGAGCCCGGTCATTTGGTGCGCACCGACAGGCAGGGCTGGGGATTGCCAAGAACCGCACCGGGGATGCTCTCCCCTGCCTTAAGCGCCTGGCTAAGCCCTAGGCGGTCGAGCTTGGGCGGTTGGGCCTTCCAGAAGGCTGAAGGAACCTCTTCCTCACGAGTCACAACCAAGGGGGCGGGTCCTGGGCGTAGACTGATGGTGAGGTCGGGCAGGGTCAGGCGCTTCAAATCCGCCTGGGCCATGGTCTCGCCCACCAGGTGGCGCTTCTTCTCGGCCCTTAAGCTCAAGCGCCCGGCGCGTTCGCGCATCTCGCCCATGCGGACCTTGAGGGCGGCACAAAACGCTTCATCTTCCAGGGCCGAGCGGATCACCTCGGCCAGCAAGTCAGACAGATCGGTCAATCCCTCCAAGGTATCGGCGAGGGTCTCGTCATCGGCGTCGGGGAACTCTTCCCGTAGCCTCTCACGAAAGTGCTTGTGCAGGATCAGCTGGTTCTGAATCGGGTGTGTGGCCATCGGTTCCTTGCCCCCATGTTCGTTGTCTTAGGGTCCAAGGAACTGCTTCCTTTGCGCGGGAAGTCAACCAGACACAACAACACTAGAGAACCAATTCAGTTGGCTGTTGCTGTTGTGGCCAGAAAGACGGGAATGACGGGGAAAATTCAGGTCCAAACGGGGAACGAGGAAAAGACGTCCACGATATTCACAAGGCAAACTGGGTCCCAAATAATGCTTTATTAGATGGCATGTCGAGTGCAAATTCTTGATTGATTACAGAACAGCCAGCAAGGTTGCGCAGGATCTGCTTGAGCTCTTCTACGAACGAGACGGCAATGGCCGGGGCTGAACGCACCCTTAACTAGGCGCCGATAGGCACGCTCCCCAACGCTTCCTGCAGTCTTGCGTCAATCCAGTGCGCGAGGGCCAGTGTTACATCATCCTGCCCTTTGGGACCGATCGCCTGGAAACATACCGGCAATCCATTGGGCCCGGAAAACAGAGGCAGATTGACACAGGGCGTATGCATCTGGGTCCAAAGCCTGGCGAACACTCCGGAAATCACCTTCGTTACGCCGACCGGCGCCTCGCCGGGAAGGCTTGGAGAGATTAAGACGTCATAATCGGCGAACAATTCATCCATTGCCGCCCTCGCCTCGGTCAGGGCTCGGCAGGCGCGGAGATAATCGTCTTCGGTCAGATCGCGCACGAACTCGACCCGGGCGCGGTTGTGTTCATTAAACGTCTCGAGGTGATCTCTGATCTCCACAGCCAACGCCTTGGCAGATTCCCAGCCGTTCTGAACCGAAAATTCCGGCACGATGTCGCTGAACCGCTGGGGCAGGGCGAGGTCGCTGACCCTAGCACCGGCCTCAATCAGCAGCTTGGCCGAACGCTCGATGGCGGCCTGCATGCAGGGCTCAACGTCGTCCCAGGCGTCAGTGCGGACGATGGCGATGCGCACGGCCTGATCCCTGTCCACGGCCGGGGCCGCCGGTTGGCCGGTCTGCACGCCGCGCATCAGGATCAGGTCGTCGAGGGTGCGGGCGAACAATCCGATGGTGTCGATCGACGGCTTGCAGTGGCGAAAGCCGCCCCTATCGATACCGTCGAGGCTCGCCTTGTAGCCGTATACCCCGCAATTGGCAGATGGGCCAATGACGGACCCACCGGTCTGAGAGCCGTTGGCCAGCGGCACCATAAAATCGGCGACCGAGGCGGCGGATCCGCTCGACGAAACACCAGGTGTGCGGGAGAGGTCGTGGGGGTTGCGGGTCTGGCGCGGCAGGGGGCACGCGAATTCCGTGGTCACGGTCTTCCCCAGCAAGACCATCCCGGCGGCACGCAGCGCGGCCACACAGTTGGCGTCACGACCGCTCTCAAGACCCTTATAGGGCGGGAACCCGTGGGCCGTGGGCATGTCCAAGGTGTCAAAGATATCCTTGATGCCCACCGGGACGCCATGCAGTGGGCTCCGCCTGGGGCTGGCGTCCAGGGTACGTGCCTGTTCCAGCGCGTAGTCGGGATCGAGGTAATCCCAGGCCTGGACATCCGGTTCCCGTGCTTCGATGCGCGCGAGACAATCGCGCACCAGCGCGTCCGAGGTGATGTCGCCGGCCTCAAGCCGCGTCGCCGCCTCCCGCGCCGACAACCCGTTGAGCCCCATCGGCCCGGCTGTGCTGAGATCCGCCATGTCCGCCTCCCCTGTCGCCTATGTCAACTCTAGCGCCGGCGGAGGGCCGCGCCAACGGGCGATCTCAACGTCCGGAACGTCAGGCCGGGCGGACCCACACGGCCGTGTCGTGGAACACGGCCCCCCCCTTGGGGGCCGCGGGCTGGGCGCTAGTTAACAGGTTGATGCCGATGCCATCTTCGAATGCGGCGTTGGGCCAGATGCTTTCGACCACAACGACGCCGCGTTTCATGCCGTCGAACGCCTTGGCGTGAATGGCGAGATCCCCGCGCGCATTTCCAAGGCGGACCTTGTCGCCGTCGGCGACGCCGAGCGCCGCGCAATCGTCGGGGTGGATCAACAGAGTTGGGCGCGCCTCGCGCTTGGCCGAGGTGGCGGTCTCGGTGAAC
>JAHEKA010000096.1:0-4754 GCA_024638585.1 Rhodospirillales bacterium | reverse complement strand
GTGAACGAGGAGTTGAGGTAATTGCGCGAAGGCGCCGTCACCAGGCGGTAGGGATGAGCATCGTCCGTGCCATCGATGATGTCGGCGAAATCCGGCAGGTCGGGAAGCGCCCCCCCACATTCCCTTGTGTTTCCCAGTTGGCGTGAAAGTGAAATTTGCCGTCGGAATGAGGGAAACCGTTGAGGAAATGCGAGTCCTCGAAATCGGCGGCGACGTCGATCAGGCGCCGGGCCTTGAGATCATCGGCACCGGCAAAGCCCGATGCCTTGAGGGTCGCGTCGATCACCTCCCAGGCGGTCATTTCGAATGCCGGATGAACGGCGCCGAGGCGCTTGGCCAGGGCCGACAGGGTGCCGTGATTGCTGCGCGTCTCGCCCACCGGGTCGATCGCCTTTGCCCCCATCTGAAGATAGGTCTGGCCATAGGAGGTGTAGATGTCGTCATGCTCCAGGAAGGTGGTCGCGGGCAGGACGATATCGGCGCACATCGCCGTGTCGGTGAGGAACTGCTCGTGGACCGCGAGAAACAAATCCTCGCGCAGGAAGCCCTTCCGCACGCGCCCCGATTCCGGGGCGACCGACGCGGGGTTCGAACTTTGCACCAGCATCGCCGTCACCGGTGGGCCGCCGTTGAGCGGCGCCGCATCGCCGTCGAGGATGGGGCCGAGTTGAGACATGTCGAGAAGACGCGTCGCCGCTTCTGGCCCACTGATCAGCGACAGGTCGAGCTGGAAGCGGCCGCTGGTCGAGGCGTAGAGCCCTCCGCCCCGGTGTTTCCATGCACCCCGCACGGCGGGCAGGCAACTGACCGCGTGCAAGCCGGCGGCGCCGTTCCGTGAACGGGAGAATCCGTAGCCCATGCGGATCAGGGCACGCTCCGTCGTTCCATAGGCGGCCGCGAAGGATTCGATCTCCTCGACGCTGATCCCCGTGATGGCTGCGGCCCAATCGGGCGTTCTGGTCCTGAGATGGTTTTCCAGGGCCGCCGGATCGTCGGTATAGGCCGCCATGTAGTCGCGATCGGCATGGCCATCGCGGAACAGGACATGCATCACCGCGCAGGCCAAGGTGGCATCGGTGCCGGGCCGGGGCCGAAGATGGGTATCGGCCTGGTGGGCCGTCGCCGTGCGATAGGGATCCACAACCACCAGCTCGGCACCGCGGTCTTTTCGCGCCCGGGCGATGTGGGTCATCAGGTTGACCTGGGTGTAGACCGGATTTGATCCCCACACCACGATCAAGTCGCTTTCGGCGAATTCCATGGGATCGACGGAGTATTTGCCGCCGATGCCGGCTAGGCTGCCCGCCTCCATCACCATGGAGCAGATCGTGTTGAGCTGGCGCGAATAGCCCATGACGTTGCGCAGCCGCCGAATGCCGTCGCGCTGGAGAAGCCCCATGGTGCCTGCGTAATTGTACGGCCATACGGTTTCCGGCCCATGCTGCGCTGCGGCCCGGGTGAAGTTCTCCGCAACGATATCCAGCGCGTCGTCCCAGCTGATTTCTTCGAAATCGGCCAGGGTCGCGGTGGCGGACTTACCGCCCTTGCGGCGCAGGGGGCGGGTCAGGCGGTCCGGGTGGTGTACGCGCTCTGCGTAGCGCGCGACCTTGGCGCAGACGACGCCCGCCGTGTAGGGATTGGCTTCGGATCCATGCACGCGCCCGATCCGGTCGGGCGCGGCAAGCTCGACATCGATGGCGCAGGCGCTCGGGCAGTCGTGGGGACAGACCGAGAAGGCGATTGCGGGGGAGTCTCCGTCATTCATATCAGTTCAACCATCAATCCTGGGCCTGGTCGGGGTGCGCGGCCGGGTCGGTCCAATTTGAGCGGAATTCAAGGCGATACATTTTGCCCTGTCCAGCCGCTAATCCTACCATCGCATCAACTAAGCCGAAGCATGGTGAAATCAATGTACGGCATAAGAATATTCATACAGGGTTCTGGCGTCAGGTGGCTTACATGAGCTACCGGCTCGAGAAAGCACTCGAGAAATCACGCCATTACCGCGAAACCCTGGATGTCCCTGACCCGTTCGGGACAGCGGTGTCCTGCACCGCCGATCCGCGCCTCTGGGCGAAGGCGCGCCGGGAAGATGTTCCCCAGGCGACTTTGAGCGGCAACCACATCGTCGCTGGCCTGAAAGAGGATCCGCGGGCCAACGCCTTCCGTGTCCTCAGGGCCCGGGTCCTGCAGAAGATGTTCGCTGAGGGCTGGAGCAGCCTGGGAATCACCAGCGCCGCTGCCGGCGACGGCAAGACGTTGACGGCTGCAAACCTCGCTGTCGCTGTCGCCATGGACATGAACCAGACGGTTCTGCTGGTCGACCTGGACCTGCGTCGTCCCAGTGTCCATAAGGTATTCGGTTTCGAGCCCGAATTGGGTTTGAGCGACTTTCTCACCGGTCGCTGCAATCTGGATGAGTGTGTAGTCACGCCGGGCATCGATCGTCTGGCGCTGCTGCCGCAGGTGGCCTCCCTTTACAATTCTTCGGAGGTTCTCTCCATGCCCAAGACCCGCTCCCTGATGCGGGAGCTCAAGGGCCTGGGGCGCGATCATTTAGTGATCTACGACATGCCGCCGCTGTTGGCGAGCGACGACGCGTTGGTGATCCTTCCTAATGTCGACGCCACGATCCTCGTGGTTCAGGAAGGCAAAAGCGAAGAAAGTGAGATCGAGGCGGGCCTTGATCTGCTCAAGGGGCGCAACTGGTTGGGCTCCGTCCTGACCAACGCGCGGGAAGGGGAAAACGGCGTCTATTGACCCCGAACTGGCGCGGATCAAGCGCCTCCATGACCGCGAAGCCTTCCTTCATCAAAATGTAAATTCTGTAAAAAGAACAAACAAAAAATAATATAAAGCAACGTTACTGTGGCATAAATAAGTATCCTGTGACATAAAACGGACAATTGTTTAACCGTTTTATTTATATGCCACACGATATACTTTGCTGTTTATTTTGTCGGGCGATAGCATGACCTCCTAATGACCGATCAACGGTTATCGAGGAGGTATCAAAACATGCAATCCCTGCGCACATGCATCATCGCGGCCCTGTTTCTATTCACCGCAAGCGCCGCCCAGGCCGTTCCCGTGACCTGGACGCTCCAGAACTGGACGTTCAATGACGGAGGCTCGGCCTCCGGATCCTTCGTCTATGACGCCGGTACCAACACCTTCAGCGATATGTTCATCGCCACAACCAACGGCTCGGCGCGGACCGGCGCGATCTACGGTTCTGTTATCAACGGCGGCGACACGGCGATCAGCGCCGTTCCCTTCGACGGCTTTCCCAGCCTTCTGTCGTCCCCGAACCTGATGGTGATGTTCGCCGAGCAGTTGACCAATGTCGGCGCCGGCGTTGTCGTTGACGTCTTCATGGGCCAGGAAGCGACCTGCAACAACGCGGCTTGCACCAGCCTCGCGGGACCGGTCCGGTTTCTGGAGGAGGGCGCCAGCGTTTCGTCGGTCCCGATCCCCGCCGCCCTATCGCTGTTTCTATCCAGCCTGGTCGCCTTCGGCCTAGTGGCGCGCCGTCGTCGTTCGTCGGGTCTGGCAGCGTAAGACGGGAACCTATTGGGGTTGCCCATGTTGACCGTTTCCGGAGGGCGGGACTCGATCGTTGAATTGGCAAGGGCCAATGATCCGACAATCCGTCGTTTGTGTGTGTTTCGGAGATGTTTCGAAAGTAAGCAGGGGGAAGGGCGCCAAAAAGAATCCGCCGATCGAACCTGGGTCTATCAACAGAAAAACCAAGGAGCATGATCCAATGCGATCTCAACAAAGAGGAAGGAGTGTGGCGGTGTTGGCCAGGGCCTTAGCCTTGGTGGCGCTTGTCGCTGTCCTTGCTTCGTATTCATCGCGGTTCGCCCATGCGATGCTTTGGAACGAGGTTGGAGACGCCGGTGACTCGATTCTTACAGCCCAAGATGTTGGGGGCGGCATCACCACTATATCGGGCAGCCTGCCGATGGACTTCGATTCCGACTGGTACAAACTGACCTATGACACGGCTGTCGCGTTCACCGCATTCAACCTGACCCGAGTTCCAACCGAATTCGCGTTCTCCGACATCACGCTTTACGATTCCGGCGGCAGCGTGGTCGCCAACTGCGCGGAGTGCTTCGACGTCCATGCCAACATGGGGACCGCGTTCATCAACACAATCCTGACCGCGGGAACCTATTACCTCGCGCTCAGCGATACGGAGTTTGGCGTGCCCATCGGCGAATACGGACTGCAGTTCGCCCCCGCGACCGTTCCAGTCCCGGCGGCCCTGCCGCTGTTCCTCTCGGCTCTGGCGGTGGGCGGCCTAGTAGTCCGCAGGCGGCGCCGGGCGGGTGCTCAGGCATACTCATGACGGCGGGGGCGACGGGGCCCAGTGATAGAACGGGGCCGAAGAGCGTTCAGGCGCCTCGCCGACCCCTCCCACCGAAATCTTGCAGCCTTGCGCCCCGTAATGGGGCGCATTTTTTGGGGTGAGACAGGGCGGAGAAGCCGCGGCGCGCTAGACGCCCTCATGCCGCCCTCCAAAAAGACGAAACGGTTCAGTGGCCGGCCCCAACAGGCAAGGCTGCCGGTCGTCATCGGCCCGAATTCGTGCCGGGTGGCTAGCCCACGGTCTCGTAGCGTTTTACCTCGGCCTTGGCGCCTTGCAGGCCGCGGGAATGGGATTGGATCTGTTTGTGGTCATCGCTGTCGCGATAGCGGTCGATGTCGTCCTGGCTTTCCCATTCCGAATAGGAGATGTACTCGCC
>JAHEKA010000095.1 GCA_024638585.1 Rhodospirillales bacterium | reverse complement strand
ACCACCCGGAGATGGCGGCGTCATAGGCGGCGGTTCGGGCATAGGCCCGGGCGGCGAGGGCCTTGCGGTAAGCAAAAGTGGTGGCGCCTTGGTGGGCGTCGAGTTCCTTGATCAGGCCGTCGTAATCCTCAGGTGCGGTCAACACGGCGACGAAG
The DNA here is from genome assembly GCA_024638585.1 of Rhodospirillales bacterium. Taxonomy (GTDB): domain Bacteria; phylum Pseudomonadota; class Alphaproteobacteria; order SMXQ01; family SMXQ01; genus SMXQ01. Next base: position 7,593 of record JAHEKA010000095.1, on the reverse strand, counting down.
GCGTGGTTCTTGGCCGCGGCCCGGATCAGGGCGGGTCCGCCGATATCGATGTTTTCCACGCAATCGTCATAGCCCGCACCGGATGCGACGGTGTTCTCGAACGGATAAAGATTGATGATGACGAGATCGATGGGCGCAATCCCGTGGGTTTCCATGGCGGCGGCATGTTCGGGAATGTCCCGGCACGCCAGGATGCCGCCGTGGACCGCGGGATGCAGCGTCTTGACCCGGCCGTCCATCATCTCCGGAAATCCGGTCAGCTCGCTGACGTCGGTCACATCGAGGCCCGCGGCGCGCAGGCTGTCGGCGGTGCCGCCGGTGGAGACGAGGTCGATGCCGTGACCGGCCAACGCCCGGCCAAGGTCTTCCAGGCCGGTCTTGTCGGAGACGCTGATGAGCGCCCGGGTGGGCGCGAGGGAAGCGGAATCAGTCATGGAAACGCTCGGGACCTTTCTTTTTTCAAAATGGAGGGGTGTGGATTTCGGCTTTGGTCACGGTAGGGCTTGGCCCCTCTCGGCGGCCGCCGCGCGGGGATCGTAATCGGGCGCAAGCCGGGCCAGCGCCGCGTTGAGGGCGTCGCGTTCGCCTGCCCGGGCCGCGGCCTCCATCTCTTCGAGGCCGCGGGTCAGCGCCTCGAGATCGACGGGCCGGGGCCGGGCCAGCAGGACGCCCGGATAGCGGCTCGCGTGGGTCGTCTCGGCGTCGTAGAACAGTTCTTCCGAAATCTTTTCGCCTGGCCTGAGACCAGTGATCTTGATCTCGATATCCGTGCCCGGCTCCAGCCCGGCGAGCCGGATCATCTGCTGGGCGAGGTCTATGATCTTCACCGGCTCGCCCATGTCGAGCACGAAGATCGAGGATTCGGCCCCCGGCTCGGTGCCGAGCACCGTGGATTCCAGGACCAGTTCCACCGCTTCGCGGACGGTCATGAAATAGCGTGTCATGTCGGGGTGCGTGACCGTCAGCGGCCCGCCGCGGTCGAGTTGGCGCTGGAACAGCGGCACCACCGAGCCGGTCGAGCCCAGCACGTTGCCGAAACGCACGGTGATGAATCGCGTGTTTCTCCCACTTTCCGTGGCGGTGTTGAGGGCCTGGCAATAGCTTTCGGCGATGCGTTTGCTGGCGCCCATGACCGAGGCGGGATTGACCGCCTTGTCGGTGGAGATCAGCACCATGGCGCCGACGCCTGCCTTGCGGCAGGCATCGGCCACGTTGCGGGTGCCCACGGTGTTGGTCAGCACGCCCTCCGCAGGATACGATTCGACCATTGGGACATGCTTCAGCGCGGCGGCGTGGAACACGAGATCGGGTGCCAACTCCGCGATCACGGCGGCCATGCGCGCGCGGTCCCGGATATCGGCCAGAATCGGGCGGCGGGTGAGCTTCGGGCACCGTTCGCCGATATCAAGATCGGCGCAATACAGCGCGAATTCGGAATTGTCCAAAAGGGCGATTTCCGCTGGACCCAGCATCGCTACCTGGCGCGCAAGCTCTCCGCCGATGGTACCGCCGGCGCCGGTTACCAGCACCCGGCGGCCGCGGATCAGGCCGTCCATGGCGGTGCGGTCGAGGACCTGCTGCGCCCGGCCGAGAAGGTCTTGGAGCGCGATGGGCCGGGGTTCGATCGCCGCACCCCCGCCGGGGGTGAAATCGGTGATCCTGGGCAGTCGGGCGAGGTTCACCGCGAAGCCTTCGGCCTTTTCCAGAAGCGCCGCCAGGGATGCTCCGGTGAACTGGGGATCGGTCACCACGAAGCGGTGCGGCCGCCGTCCATCCTTGCTCAGGTGTTCCATGATGCGGTCCAGCCGGTCGATCCCGCCCATCACCTCGACCCCGCGGATGCGCCTGCCCACCCGTGTTTGCCTCGTGTCGACGATGCCGACCACCTGGTAACGCGCGTCGGGCACGGAGGACATGGCGCGGATGAACATGTCGGCGCCGTCGGTGGCGCCGATCAGCAGGACCGGGATGCGATCGGGATCGGCCCGGGGCGTCAGGCCGAAGATGCGCCCGTCCTTGAGGATTCGGTAAGCCACCCGGCTCCCGGTCAGCAGCACCACCAGGATGAACCAATTGATGCCGAGCGCCGAACGCGGCAGGAGCTCCAACCGGGTAACCCAGAACAACACCAGCAGGAAAACCAGAATCGCCACGGCGGAGGCCCGCATGATCTGCCACAGCTCCGGCAGCGAGGCATAACGCCACACACCCTGGTGCAATCTCAGGACCGCGAAGACGCACATGGCGACCGCGGTGAAGATGGGGGTGCCCACCATCACCAGCTCGCGGGAATAGTCGAACGGGTCCATCCCCAGCCTGAGATAGAGCGCCAGCAGGAAAGACAATGCCGCCATGACACCGTCGTGAACGACGATGACGCCGAGGCGTGTAAGCCGTCTGGTGAGGCCGTTCATGGGGTGCCAGAAATCCTGCTTGGCCGTCTTCGATTGATATGGGGACACCCTGGTCCGGTGCCGCCCGCATTTTGGTCCAATCGCTTAGGTGAGTCCATTGGCCGTGACCGGATGGCGTTCATGATTGCGGTTCCTCATCCGGCGGCGCGGCGCGGACCATCCAGGCCAGCATCACCGCAACCATGGCGACGGCGCCGGCCAGACACAGCGCATCCCCCGCCGGTGTCGCCACCTGGGTGGAAACCGCGGCCAGCACCACAAGCATGGCGTTGCCCTGGGCGGTGAGGCGCGCGACCCGGCCGTGGCTCCACCCGCGGGCGACGGCGCGCTGATAGAAATGCTGCTTATGGGCCTGCCAGATCTTTTCGCCCCGGGCCAACCGGAGGACCAGGGTCAGGGAGGCGTCGGCCAGGTAATAGGCGGACAGGATCAGGGCGGCAACCCAGTAGCCCCAGAACGCGAGCTGCAGTAGAAGCCAGCCTGAGAGGAAACCAAGCGGCACCGAGCCCACATCGCCCAGGAAGACCTTGGCAGGATGCCAGTTATGGACAAGGAAACCGGCGGCGCAGGCCGCCAGCGTCCAGCCCCACAGACCCAAGGCGATCGCCGGGCTGCCGCCGCTGTGGCCGACCAGGACCATCAGGACCGCCATGCCGGTGCCGATGGCGATGGTCTCGACCCCGGCGATGCCGTCGATGCCATCCATGAAATTATAGAGGTTGATGAACCAGACCCAGGCGATGCCGGCGAGCAAACGGTCCGCGGCGAGCGGGAGCAAGCCCTGGAACAGGGTGAACTTGGCCGGCACGAAGGCGAGCACCAGGGCGACGGCGGCGATTTGGGCGATGAGCCGCAGGCCGGAATGAATATCGCCGAGATCATCGGCCCAGGACAGTGCCGCCAGGCCCAGCGCCGCGGCCAGGACGATCCAGGGGACGGGCGCATGCGGGGTGTGCAGCCAGGTGATGGCGGCCATCAGCGGCAGGGCGATGCCCAGCAGGCCGATGCCGCCGCCCCGCGGCGTGGGCGTCGAATGGCTCGAGCGTGCATTGGGGGTGTCCAGCACCTGCCGGCGCGTGAGATAGGCGATCACCCAGCGGGTGACGATCCAGGTGCATGCGGCGGCGGCCAGGAAGAAGACCAGGCTCAGGCCTGCGTCCCGGACGCTCAAGCCCGCATCCAACCGGCCCTCCCCCGGGCTCCGGCGGGATCTGGGACGTCCGGTCCCGTCACTGCTCCGCCACGCGTTTGATCGACCAGCGCACCACCGCTCCTGACCGGGGGCCTTCGGCGGTGACGCCGCCGCTGACCACGATCTGGCCCGACCGTTTCACTTCGCCGCTGCCGAGATAGACCGAATCCTCAAGCGCGATATTTCCGCCCTCGGCCCGGAATTGCCAGCCGTCCCCCGACGGCAGGCGCAACAGCGCCGCCGCGCCGTCATGGACCAGGGAAGCCGAAACACCGGGATGGAGATGGAAGCGCAAGTGAAAGACCTTGGGCCGGTTGCGGCGCCAGCCCCAGATCGCCGACTTGCGGTCTTCGCCATCGCGTCCGGCCCGGGCCGGGCCGGTCATGCCCGGCGGCAGCAAAAGGTCTTCGCCGCGCAGTTCCTCGCCGCCCGGCGCCAGCCACAGGCGCCGTTCATGGATCAGGCCGAAGCCGCCGACATATCCGTTGTGCCGTCCGGTCAGCCAGACCGCGCCGTCGGCTTCCGCCATGCGGCCGGTGACCTCCGTCGGATGCTTGCCGATCTCGCTGCCGGTGCCCGGGGATTCGAAAATCTCTGTCGAATTCGTATCGGCCAGGGTCAGGGTCGAATGGGCGGCGCTGGCGCGCAGCGCCTGGCGCCATGAGGCGCCGAGCCCCGGCCCGCCGCCGCAATTGACGATCAGCCGTTCCTTGCCGACGCTCATCTCCATCGAAAGCGTGCCCGCGAAGGTGTGATCCCGGGCGCCCGGCGGCGGCGGCGCGCCCATGTCGGCGATCAGCAAGGTGCGGTTGACGGTGACCCGCTGGAACCCGGTATGGGGCGCCGACGGCAGCGGCTTGCCCGGCGCATCGGCACGGGTCAGCGCCATGTCGATCAGCCAGGATTCGCCTTCGGCGGAATCATTGAACAGCGCCAGCCCCCCGTCACCGTGGCGGAAACAGCGCAGCATCGGCGCCATGCGGTCGATGGCGGCCTGCAGGCCGAGCGGCACGGGCTGACCGGCCTGGGCCAGGATCTCGCGGATGTCCACCAGGTCGCGCAGCACGTTGAGCTGTTGCGCGGGGCTGCGCTCGACATGGCCGCCGTCGGTCAATACCTGGCGCGCGACCTCGCGTTCCAGGCGCTTGAGGATGCGCCCGATGCCGCGTCCGCCGAACAGCGCAAGGGAGGCGAAAACCTGGCCTTTCAGCAGGGTCAGGCGCCGTGCGCCGGTGACCCCGCCGTTGCCGGCCCGCATGAGGTGACGGGCCTGGCGCGTCAGGCTCTTGAGGAAGGCCGGCGCGAAGCCGGGTGCGGCGCTCTGGCCGATGAAGTCGGCGTTGGAGATCAGCGCGGTGACGCGATAGGCCAGGATATCCGGGCGCCAGGCGAGCCGCCGCCAGCGCCCGTAATGGGCGATCCAATCGAGGATCAGCGCCCGGGCGACGGCGCGGGCGGGCAGGCCGCCCGCCACCTTGAGGTCCCTGAGCCAGGCAAAGCTGTGCAGTTCCGCCAGCCAGTCGCGCCCCGCTTCGGGCGCCGCCCAGAGGGCCGGGCCCCCTTCGAAGGCCAGGCCCGGGCGCTCGGGGTCGACCCCCGGCTCCATGGTCAGGGCGTGGCCGGCGAAGAAGAAGCGGCCTTCCATGATGGCCCGGCCGCGGCCGGCGTTGCCGGGCCAGGGATCGATGGGGACGAAACCGAGCCCGGCGGGCGTGCGGCCGGAAAGCGCCAGTTCATGCAGGGAGGTGGCGTAATAGAGGCTGCGAAGCCCATAAGCCAAGGCGCCCAGGTTACGGGCGACGGGGCGCCGGGCGATGGCCAGGTACCAGCCGAACGGCATGGCGGGGCCGATCAGCCCCGGCCGGAACTTGAAAAACCCCTCAGGCGCCTTGGCGGAGCCGTTGAATGTTGTCGGCGTAGGCGCTGGTTCCGCCTCTGAAGGTGGCGGTTCCGGCGACAAGGAGGTCTGCTCCCGCCGCCACGGCGCGCCCGGCAGTATCGGCATTGATGCCTCCGTCTACTTCCAGATCGATGTCCCGGCCGGAGGCGTCGATGCGCTGGCGCACGGCTTCGATCTTCTGCAATTGGGATTCGATGAACGCCTGGCCGCCGAAACCAGGGTTGACGGTCATCACCAGGATCAGATCGACATCGTCCATCACGTTGTCGATGGCCTCCACCGGCGTGCCCGGGTTGAGCGCGACGCCGGCCTTCTTGCCGAGCGAGCGGATCAGCTGCAGCGTCCGGTGCAGATGCGGTCCGGATTCCGGGTGCACGGTGATGATGTCGGCGCCCGCTTCGGCGAAGGCGGGAACGTAGGCGTCCACCGGCGCGATCATCAGGTGCACGTCAAACGGCAGCGTGGTCGCGGGCCTGAGCGCGCCCACCACATCCGGGCCGATGGTGATATTGGGAACGAAGTGCCCGTCCATCACGTCCACATGGATGAAATCCGCCCCGGCCTGGGTCACGGCGGCGATCTCCTCACCCAGCCGCGCGAAATCCGCGGCAAGAATCGAGGGCGCTATGCGGACCGGCTTGGACACCCAGCCTTCGTAGCAGCTTCCCTAGAGCGCCGCAAGATTGCGCTTGAAAACTGCGGCAAAGAACCCGTCCATGCCGCCCCGATCGCCTAAGTGAAACGGCAATGTGCGGAGATCGCCTTCCGGCGTGAGCCAATCGGGATCGATGCCGCAGGCCTCGGCATCGACGGCGCTGCGGCGAAAATCGTCCCGCGCGCCGAGGAATTGTGCGACCCGATCCGCGCTCTCTGCCGGGTCGAGGGAACAGACCGTATAGACCAGCGTGCCGCCCGGCGCGGTCAGGTCGGCCGCCCTGGCCAGCAGTTGGTCCTGCAGGGGGCACATTCGCTTGGCGTCCTCGGCCCCCTTGATATGGGGCAGGTCCGGGTGGCGGCGGATGGTGCCGGTGGCCGAGCACGGCGCGTCGAGGAGGACGAAATCGAACGGGGTGGGCGCTTCGAAATCGCGCCCGTCGGCGGCGATGAGCTCCGCGGACAGACCCAGGCGCGCCAGGTTCGCGGCCACGCGCTTGAGCCGGTCCGCCGACCGGTCGACCGCCGTGACCCGGGCCCCGGCGGCAACCAGCTGCAGCGTCTTGCCGCCCGGCGCGGCGCAGAGGTCAAGCACCCGCTTTCCCCGCAGCGTCGTCGCATCGCCCGCGCTCATCACCCGCACCGGCAGGGCGGCGGCGGCGTCCTGCACCCACCAGGCCCCGGCCGCGAACCCGGGAAGCGCCTCGATTCGCCCGGCATTGCGGAGCCGCAGGGTGCCGCTGACGGGGTTTCCCGCCTCGATCCCGGCGCCGGTCAGGCGTTCGATCCAGGTGCCGGCCTCGATTCCGTCGCGCAGCGTGAGGTCGAGGGGCGGTTCCTGCCCATGGGCGGAGGCAATGGCGCGCGCGGCGTCGGCCCCATAGGCCTTCTCACACAACACCCACAGCCAGTCCGGCGTGTTCAGGCGCGGCCCGTCGAGCGCCGCCAATCGGTCCGCCCCTTCCCGTCCCATGCGGCGCAGCACCGCGTTGACGAGCCCCTTGAAGCGCCCGCCCGCGATGCCCGCCGCCAGGCGGACGGAGGTATCGACCGCGGCGTGGGGTGGCGTCCCCAGCATCAGGAGCTGGCAGATGCCCAACGCCAGGACGTGGCGGATGGCGCGCGCCGATTTGGCAAGCGGCTTGTCGAGCGCGCTCGCGATCAGGGAATCGAGCTCCCCTTGCCGGCGCAGGGCCGTCATCACCAGAAGGCGGGCGAAGGCCCTGTCGCGCCCCTCAAGGGCCCGGAACCCGGGTGCGGTGCCGAGCGCGTCGTCGAGGGTCTCGCGCCGGTCGAGAACCTTGACCAGGGCCGCGAGCGCGGCGCGGCGCGCGTCAAGGGATGCGGATTGCGAGACGGTCTCGGGCGGTGGCGTCATCGCCGGATTTGACCACAGCCGTGCGGGTTACGAAAGGACAGCGGCGGCGAGATAA
>JAHEKA010000570.1 GCA_024638585.1 Rhodospirillales bacterium | reverse complement strand
TTATGTAATTTGGGGTGGGCGTCCTAAGGGAAAGGTCTACCATGCCCAGTGGACCATCGATAAGGGCTGCATTGACTGCCAAGGCCCTGGGTTATGAAGTCGACGGCCCCAGCAGCGGTTTGAACTTGGGGGCAGTCGGTCGGGCGGGTGAAAAATTCCCGTTTTTTGAATCGAGAGACCAAGCAATAGGTGGCAGAACATGGAAAGTGCGGCACCGGAGGAGGAGAGAGGCTATGGCTAAGCTGAGGCATATCGCGATGTCGGTCCCCGATCCCGACGCGATTGCGGATTTCTATTGTCAGGCGTTCGATATGGAACGCGTGGGCACGACCGATTCGCCCCTTGCCAAGGGCGTTTACGTTTCCGACGGGGTGATCACGGTGGCGCTGCTGAAATACAAGGATGACGAAAGCGCCGGATACGTCGCAGGCGAAGACGAACGGGGCAAGGATTTCGTCGGCCTTCACCATATCGGATTCAAGGTCGATGAGTTGCGCGACGCCGAAACCCGGATCGAAAACGCCGGCGGCAAGTATTTCATGGGGCGGCCCAAAGAGGACGCCCCGACAACGTTTTACGAGGAGAAGTTCCGCGATCCCAACGGCGTCATCATAGATGTCTCGCACCTCGGCTGGGGAAACCGCGACAAGAAATAGCGCATGGCGGCGCGTGACAACGACAAGCGAGACAAACATCATGGTGAAATACAAATACAACTCGGCCGACAACCATCTTGACCAGCGATGGATTCCGCGTGATCTGTGGCAAGACCGGGTCCAGGCCAGGTTCAAGGACCAGGCGCCGAAGATCATCGAGGAGGACGGTGCCGAGTACTGGACCTTCGAGGGGAAAGTCATCCGCGGCCGCGACGGCGGCACCGCCGACGGTAGGGACAACGCGAAAATCCTCAAACAGGTCTTCGGCCAGTCCGGCGCCCGCCTTCCCGAGGGTTCGCTGCCGCCTGCGGATCCGGCGCTTCTGCTGGAACACTTGGATTTGGGCAGCATTTACGGTTACGTCGGTTTCGGCCAAACCCGCAAATGGGACATCGACGATCCCGACCTCCGACACGAGGTCTACCGCGTCTATAACGACTGGGTGATGGAGCTGAATGCCCATGACCCCGACCGGCTGATGGTTCTGCCAAACCTGCCGGTTTTCGATCCCGCCTCGGTCCCCGGCGAAATTCGGCGGCTGGCGGCGCTGGGATGCAAGGCTGCCGAATTCGTGCCCTTCGATGGGCCAGAACCCCTGTTTCACGAGATCTGGGAACCCGCCTGGGAGGCGTTCGCGGAAACCGGTGTGGTGTTCTCGGCCCATATCGGCGGAAGCGCCCAGACCACCATTCCGCCGGTGGAGCGCGGCGAGCGCATGGCCTATTTCTCCTGCGCGCCGTTTTCCCTGGCCCGACCCATCGCCGACATCACCTATTGCGGGGCGCTACAGCGTCATCCAAAGCTGAAAGTCCTGTTCGCCGAATGCCGCGCCGGCTGGGTGCCCTTCCTCGCCCATTGGATGGACCGCCAGGCCGAAGAACGCCCGGGGCTGTTCGAGGACACGGGGCTCGACATGCTGCCGAGCGAGTACCTGAGGCGCCAGGCATTGGTGACCTTCGAGGAGGATCATATCGCGGCGCAAATGATCCAGCACGAGGACAACATTCTCCGCGACATCCTGGTCTGGGGCGCCGACTACCCACACCCGCAAGGCACCTGGCCCGACCCCTCGCCGGTGCTCTACAAAATGTTCGAGGGACAGACAGCAGCCTTCCGCCACGAGGTGGTTTACGAACGCATGGCGCGCTTCCTCGACCTCAAGGGCCCCGGGCCTGAGAACGTCGCCACCCTGGATGAGATCGCCGAAGACGGTGCCGGACGAGAACGCGCGCACGCGAGTTTCGAATGAACCCGTGCCAAAGCGACAGGTTTGGCTGAGGCCAGGGGGGCGGCAATGGGAGCGACGCCGACAGTTGCCGCAGCCCTTGTCCAGAGCCTCCAGGCGATGGGCGTCAGATACGTCTTCGGCGTGCCGAGCGGGGGT
>JAHEKA010000569.1 GCA_024638585.1 Rhodospirillales bacterium | reverse complement strand
CTAGAGCGTTTCAGGATTGATTAAACCCATATCCGGCATGCCTGAAGAAGTTCCGGCATTCTTTTGGGGGGAATTCGTCGAGCAGTTCGGCGATGGCGCGCCATAGGTCGTCGACCGACCTGGCGGCGGCTTTTCGGAGCAGGGCCTTGAGCTTCGAGAACGCGAGTTCGATGGGATTGAGGTCCGGGGAATAGGGCGGCAGATAGAGCAGGAACGCGCCGGCCGCCTTGATCGCTTGGCGTACCCCGGCGACCTTGTGGCTGGGCAGATTATCCATCACGACGATGTCACCGGGAGCCAGGGTGGGCGCGAGCAGCTGCTCCACATAGGCCTTGAAGGCCGCGCCGTTCATGGCGCCGTCCAGGACCATGGGCGCCGTCAGACCGGTCGTCCGCAAACCGGCGACGAAGGTCGTGGTCTTCCAATGCCCCCAGGGGATCGCGGCCTGTAGGCGCTGGCCTTTCAGGCTGCGCCCCCGAAGTCGGGCCATGTTGGTCCTGGCCCCCGTTTCATCGATGAAGACCAGCCGCTCCGGTCTTAGCCAGTGCTGCCAGTTGCGCCAGCGGCGGCGCTTACGCGCCACGTCGGCGCGTTCTTGTTCCGCCGCGTGCGCGGTTTTTTTTATACCGGTAACCGAGCACGTGAAGCATGTCGTTGATGCTTTGACAGGAGATCGCGACCCCCTTGGCGGCCAGACGATCGCGAAGCTCGCTCAGCGTGATGTCCGGCGCCGCCGCCATAACCTCATGCAGCCAGTCTTCGTGACCCGCCAACTTCCGCTTCTTTTGCCCGCCCACCTGGCCCGGCGCATAGCTTCCCGTCTGCCGCCAACGCCGGACCAGCTTGATTGCGCTCGACGCGCTCACATCGAAACGACGGGCCGCCGCCCGCGCCGACGATCCCGCCGATACCGCTTCAATCAAACGATGACGAAGATCCAAGGAATGACCATACCCCATATAGTGACTCCAATTCCCGTTCCCACAACATCATGCGTAAACAGAGAATCAGAAACCACGATTCTCGTCAATCCTGAGACGCTCTAGATCATTTGCTAGCGAGGTTCGTGTTCGGCCGCGTCTCGGATCAAATCCCAGAGCGTCTGTAATCGGATAATTCTTGTTCGCGGTTCTGGGTTTACAAAATTCAATTCCCATTTCGCCGAGAGAAGGCATGCCAAGTTGCCGGCCGATAGCAATGGCTTCTTAAGGCGCTCCTAATTAATTTTCCTAACGATGCGTTACACGCATATAGGTGGAAAATCGCGTGTATTGCCTCCATCCAACAAGAATAACTCCACGTGTCTGCCGTGAAACCACCCTGGGAGAACCCTAATGAAAAGTGCGTCAAGACTTTCTGACACCATACGACGCGCTCTTTCTGTCGGCGCTGCGATGCCAGTCGCTTGTCTGATGATTGCCGCTCCAGCGGTTGCACAGCAAGTGCCGACCTGTTGGGGAAAACCGGCGACCATTTTCGTTCAGGACGGAAAGATCGTCGGCGGCCCGGACGACGGAAAGCCCTACGAGGGCACCTTGCGCGGAACGCCGGGTGACGATGTCATCGTGGGGACTGCTGGGGATGACATCATTATTGGCTTCGACGGCGACGATCTCATTTGTGCCGGGCCTGGGGACGACGATGTCAGTGGGGGACCCGCCGACGACTCCATCCTTGGTGGGCCCGGAGGCAATACCGTCCTGGGCGGCGCCGGCACCGAAGGCGGTCCCGGAGATGACCAAATTGAAGGGGATCCGAGCGAACAAGCGTTCACGGTAATTTTTAAACGAATCCCTGACTCATCATGCCCCGCGGAAGCTTGCACAACCCCTCTTATTCCGCGGGGCATTTTTTTTGCGCAATTGCTGGTCCTGTCGCTTCTTTCAGGCGCCGTTGGGCGGGACACACGGAACAGGAATGCTGAGAGGAATATCGACGATGCGACAATCTAATTTTGCCACCCATTTTTTTTGGCGGCGGTCGACTCTTGTGCGCTTTCTTGCGCCGCTGGTTTTGGTCGCTGTAACGGCTGGGGTCGTGCACGC
>JAHEKA010000568.1 GCA_024638585.1 Rhodospirillales bacterium | reverse complement strand
CCATGCGCCTGGGCGCCTATAACGCGACGCTGAGCGAGGGCAGCCAGGTGTCGAAGATCTACGGCTCCTGCGCGATCTCCGAGCGCCACCGCCACCGCTACGAGGTGGCGCTGAAATACCGTGAGAAGCTGGAGGAGACCGGGCTCAAGTTCTCCGGCATGTCCCCGGACGGCCGCCTGCCCGAAATCGTCGAGATCCCCGGCCACCCCTGGTTCGTCGGCGTCCAGTTCCACCCGGAACTGAAGTCGAAACCCTTCGAGCCGCATCCGCTGTTCGCGGATTTTGTCAGAGCCGCGGTGGAGCAGGGGCGGTTGGTTTAAATTTGCACCTTGGGGCGGATCGGCTCCTTCCAAGCCACCATCACACCTCCTTTGCTGTCGCAACCAATTTCTAGGCCTGAAACAACCCTCGCCCGTATCCACGGATTATGGCCGGCGATGACCTCGCCTTCCCAGCGAACATTCGAACCATCGCACTGCCCGAAATCGGCTGCATATGGATTTGTCCGTATCGGGTTGTATCGGGCAAATATCAACTTTTCCTCTATGGTGTAAGCACTTAGGACCCGGTAGAGTTGATCGACGTAGTTTTTGATGAAACCGGGGCTTCTACGTTTAGACACTACATCGATGATCTTTTTTTCAATTTCTCTGGGAGCTTTTGTTCCTTCCCATGTAATCATCCAAGCTTTCATGACAACCTCTAATATTTGCACGGTGTAACACCCGTTTCCATTCTTTGACTATTATGCCTAGGAGTTGATTACGATCAAATGGAAACATAGCTTCTATGAATGATGGGCAGCGACCGCCCGCGGGGCGGCCGGGCGTTGCCCGGTGGTCCCGCCGGGCCAATCGTCCATCTTGGTTGATTCAGCGATACTCGTAAGATGCGCGTTCTACGCACCGTCCACTGGCCAAACCGCCCACATCGGCGGGGGCCAAATTTGTAGGGTGGGGTTTCACCCCACCATCGGCGAAACCGACGGGCGTATTTCGGTGGGGTGACACCCCACCCTACCCCGCATGCGCATACCTCTTCTCACGCCCTCATTTTTTCGATTTCCAATGAAATCAACGCCTTGATCCGCTTCTCAAGCTTGAGAAGCAGGCCCCAACCCTCACCGATGCTTGCCCACGATAATCGCCAGCTCAGTACTCCGTGCCTTCGCCTCGACCTCGGCCAGCGGCGGTCCCATCGCCGGCAGCGCGCCCGGATCGACCGGCTTCGGGCGCCCTTCCACCACGTAGGTCTTGCCGTAGCTGTCGGCCACATAGGTCCAGCGGGTGCTGCCGGCGACCCGGGCCAGCGTCCCGGTATCCGGGAAGACCAGCACCAGATAGTCGCCCGCCCGGCCCACCTGAGCCACGATCGGAGCGTCGCGGAAGCGCTGGGCGGTGATGTCCTGGGTGATGTTGGTGTTGAGGTAGTCCAGCACCCGGCCGAAATTCACCTTGTTCTCGTCGCGGACCTGGACCGGCTTCTTCGTCGCCAGCCGATAGACCGGCCCCTGCCAGCCGCCGCCGCCCCAAACGCCAAACAGGATGCCGTCGGGCACGAACCGCCCCTCGCTCACCAAATGCAGTTCGGGCCGGGCATAGCGCGGCGGGTTCTCGTCATGGTCGTTGGCGAGTGCAACCGGCCCGGAGACGAGCCCGAAAAGGGCAATCGCGGCAAACAGGCGTGTGAAGGCGCGCATTGAGGCCATGATCCATCCTAGCATGATAAGGCCGAACGCGGGACCGGACGCATTCCGGCGCGGCACCGCTGGCAGCGAAGCGCCCGCCGCCGGCCCGTGCGCGCCCTCCCGGATCCCGGAATTTCCCTTGCATTCCGGAGAAAACAGCAAAGAATGCCATAAAACGCGTAAGAACACATAGGGGAGGCCATCCGTGCACGACATCTGGGCCGCCTTCGCCCAGGCCTTCGCGTTGATCGCCGGCATGGAGGCCGATCTGGTCGAGATCATCGGCCTCAGCCTGCGCGTGACCCTCAGCGCGGTCGCCATCGCCTGCCTCATCGGCCTGCCGCTGGGCGCCGTGCTGGCGGTCGGGCGGTTC
>JAHEKA010000567.1 GCA_024638585.1 Rhodospirillales bacterium | reverse complement strand
GGCGGCGATGTCGAAGCCCAGCGCAAGCTCGGCGCCATGTACCTCGAGGGTCGCGGGGTGCCGCGCGACCACAACCGGGCGGCACGGTGGTTGCGTCAGGCTTCGGTCCATGATTCCGCGGCCCGCAAGATGCTCCGAGAATCGACCCGGCCGCTGCGCAGCTCCTCCCAGCGAAGCCGGTCGCACCGGGGCAAGGCCCGGCGCGGCAACTACGACGTCGCCGTGCTGCGCGCGCCGTCTTCTTGTGAAGGTGGTTTCCCCAACGCGCCCTACGACATCAACGTCAAGATCATCTTTCCCAAGCCGCGCATCGACCACCGTCATTCCATTGCCGAACTTGGCCGAATTTCCGGCCTCGGCCATAACGTGCGCGCCCTCGGGCTGATGAAGCCGGACCTGGTGATCGAAACCCGGCCCCATGCCCAGGGACTGCCCATGGGCGACCGGTTCTGCTTTTGGATCACAGGCTTCGACGTCAGCCTGCGCTACCGCCGGGTCGACGTGTTCATCGCCCGCGAATATCCGGTGGGAAGCTGCCAGTACAAGGCGATCCTCGAACATGAGGGAGAACATGTCCGGATCTCGCGCCAGAACCTCGAGGAATTCGCCCCGCGCATTCGCCGCGCGCTGAGCTCACTGCTGATCCCCACGGGGCAGCAGCCCGCCAAGGTGGTTTCCGCCGCTGCCGCCCGGCGCAACGTGAAAGGCATTTCCGACGAATTGCTGCAGCCGATCTACAAGCAGATGATGGCCTCCCTGGTCCGTGCCCAAAAGGAGGTCGATTCGCCTGAGGAATACGCCCGCGTTCAGCGCAAGTGCAAGAACTGGTGAGGCGCAGCCGGCCGAAGCGGGCCGCCTCGGACTGAAAGAAAAGGGCCCGCCGGATTTGCCGGCGGGCCCTTGGTCTTTTGGTCGGAGCGGCGGGATTCGAACCCACGACCCCTTCACCCCCAGTGAAGTGCGCTACCAGGCTGCGCTACGCTCCGTCAGGACGCTTGGCCGATGAGGCCTGCGCGGGCGCGCACTTTACCTCTTGGGACGGGAGCCGGTCAAACCGAACCGTGCGCCGGCGCACATGTCTTTTGGGGTTCACCGTGAAAATGCGCGTTCGCCGGGCGCACCCAGGCGGGACCGGCAGAGCAACCGTTAAACCAAACGGGAAGTCGTCAGCCGCCGAGGATCCTCTTGATTTCGGCCAACTCGTCGATGATGGCACCGATCTCCCGGCGCTGGGACGCGGACAGCGTCGCCCGCTTTTCCTGGGGCCGCACAACCGGTTCGCGGCTGCTCCGGGTCACCTGGCCTTCGCGCAGCAGTTTCTGGACGCCCTTGATGGTATAGCCTTCATTATAGAGAAGGGTCCGGATATTGCGCAGAAGGACGACGTCTTCGGGCCGGTAATAACGCCGGCCGCCGCCCCGCTTGAGCGGCTTGACCTGGGTGAATTTGGATTCCCAGAAACGCAATACGTGCTGCGGAATCTCGAGTTCGTTGGCGACTTCACTGATGGTGCGGAAGGCTTCGGCGGATTTGGCGATACGCCGGGCCGGATCGGTGTTGGACGCCTGTTCCATCATTTGCGCCATTTAGCTGTGCCCTCCATCGCGGTCGCGATTGGGGAAGGAGCCAAAGGGCGTGGCACCGGGAAGCGCGCCCCCACCGGGGGCCGGGTCCGCCGCCGGTGCATCCTCGCCCGCGGCCTCGCCCTCCCCGGCATCGACCCGGCTCTTGAGGACGTGAGACGCCCGGAACACCAGAACCTTGCGCGGCAGGATCGGAACCTCTTCACCGGTTTTCGGATTACGGCCGACCCGCTGCCCCTTCTGGCGCACGGTGAAACTGCCGAACGAGGAGATCTTGACCGGCTCGCCCCTGATCAGGGCGTCACTGATCTCCTGCAAGACCGCTTCCACCAACTCGCCCGATTCATTGCGTGAAAGGCCGACTTCTTGATAGACCGCTTCTCCCAATTGAGCGCGGGTTACGGTATGACCTGCCATTGCTTCCTCCCGAGTAGAGGCAAAGTTAACCTCCCCCAAAAAAGCCGTCAAGATCAAAGGGA
>JAHEKA010000094.1 GCA_024638585.1 Rhodospirillales bacterium | reverse complement strand
CTTGATCGCGCCTTCCAACAGGGAATACGCCGAATGGACCCGAAGGTGGACGAAATCGGCGTGGGCCATGGATGCTCCCGGGCGGATCAGTTTCGCGCCGGAACCGGCTCCGGCGCGGCCCTATTGATTCCACAGGCACTGTCGTCAAGCAACATCATCTTGCGCGATTTATCCACCGAACCGCAGGATGTTGTGGATATCTTTGTGCCAGGCGGCGCCCGGCCCTGCTCAGGCGGGAACCAGCCTGCCGTCGGCGATGGAAAGGGTGCGGTCCATGGCCCGGGCCAGGTCCGGATTGTGGGTCGCGATCAGGGCGGCGCGCCCGGTGTTCTTCAGCACCTTGATGAAGACCTGGAAGACATGATCGGCGGTGGCGGGGTCGAGATTGCCGGTCGGTTCGTCGGCGAGCAATAGATCGGGCGCATTGGCGAGCGCCCGGGCGATGGCGACGCGCTGCTGCTCGCCGCCGGAGAGCTCTGCCGGGCGATGCTCCAGGCGTTCGCCCAAGCCCACTTCGTTGAGCAGTTCGCGCGCCCGCTCCCGGGCCTGATCGCGCGTGCGCCCGGCGATCATCGCCGGCAGCATGACGTTTTCCTCGGCCGAGAATTCGGGCAGCAGGTGATGGAACTGGTAGACGAAGCCGAGATGTTCGCGCCTGAGACGGGTGCGCTCCCCATCGCCGAGCGACCGGACCTCGACCCCGGACAGCCACAGCCCGCCCGATTCGGCGCCCTCCATCAATCCCGCCACATGGAGCAGCGTCGATTTGCCCGATCCCGACGGCCCGGTCAGCGCGACGATCTCGCCCCGCTTGATCTCAAGGTCCACGCCCTTCAGCACCTCAAGCCGGCCCGCGCCTTCCTTATAGCTGTGGGCGATGGCTTCCATGCGGAGCGCCGGAGCGGAATCGGAAGGCTCACTCATAGCGCAGCGCCTCCACCGGATCGAGGCGGGCGGCGCGCCAGGACGGATACAGCGTCGCCAGGAACGAGAGCGACAGCGACATCACCACCACGGCGATCACCTCGCCCCGGTCGATCTGGGCGGGAAGCTGGGAGAGGAAATAAATCTCTTCGGGGAAGAGTTTCGTGCCCGTCAGATTCTGGATCCAGCCGCGGATGGTCTCGATATTGGCGGCGAAGGCGATGCCGAGCCCGGTGCCGATCAGGGTGCCGACGATACCGACCGAGGCGCCCGCCATCATGAAGATGCGCATCACCGCGCCCCGGCTCGCCCCCATCGAGCGCAGGATGGCGATGTCCCGTCCCTTGTCCTTGACCATCATGATCAGCCCGGAGATCACATTCAGCGCCGCCACCAGGATGATCAGGGTGAGGATCAGGAACATGACGTTCCGTTCGACCTTGATCGCCGAAAAGAAACTGGCATTGGCGTCCTGCCAGTCGCGCACATAGGCCGCCTCGCCGTAGAGCGCGCGGACCTGGGCCTTGGTCTTGGCGACCGCATCGGGATCCTCGACCAGCAGTTCGATGCTCGTCGCGCGCCCCTTTTGGCGGAAGAAGACCTCGGCCGCCTCGAACGGCATGTAGACGAAATTGGAATCGTATTCATACATGCCGACCTCGAACAGGGCGACGATGCGAAACGCCTTGGAGCGCGGCATGGCGCCGAAAGCGGTGGCATTGGTGGTGGGCGACACCAGGGTCACCCGGTCCCCCACCCGGAGGCCGAAGCGCCGCGCGAAGCGGGTGCCGACGAGCAAGGCGCCGCGGCCCTTGAACCGCTTGAGGCTTCCGGCCCGGATGTTGCCGGAGATGATTTTGCGCCGGGCCAGGTCTTCGGGTTTCATGCCCTGCACCTGGACGCCGGTGGCATTCTTGCCGATGGTCGCCATCGCCTGTCCGACCACCAGCGGCTGCGCCTGGATGACGCCGGGCAGCGTGCGCAGCTTGGCCGCGACATCGGCGTAATCGTCGAGCGGCTTCGGCGTGCCGTAGACCATGACATGGCCGCCGACGCCGAGGATGCGGCTCAACAGCTCCTGGCGGAACCCGTTCATCACCGCCATGACGATGATCAGGGTGGCGACGCCCAAGGAAATGCCGGCGAGCGAAAACCCGGTGATGACGGAGATGAACCCCTCGCGGCGGCGCCCCCGAAGATAACGGAACGCCACCATGCGCTCGAACGGATTGAAGGCCATGGGCGCGCCCTCAGCCGCCGGCGGTTTCGATCAACCGCGCGACGGCCTGGTCCAGAGGAACCTCGTCCTCGATGCTCTTATCCCGCCGTTTGAGCTCGACCTTGCCCGCCTTGAGGCCGCGGGGGCCGATCACCAGCCGCCAGGGCAGGCCCACCAGGTCGGCGTCAGCGAATTTGACCCCGGGACGCTCGTCCCGATCGTCATAGAGCACGTCGAGGCCGGCCTCGCGCAACCGGGCATAGATGCCGTCGCAGGCCGCATCGCAATCATCATCGCCGGCCCGCAGGTTGATCAATTGAACGTCGAAGGGGGCGACCGGATCGGGCCAGATGATGCCGTCCTCGTCATGGCTCGCCTCGATGATCGCACCGACCAGGCGCGAGACTCCGATGCCGTAGGAGCCCATCTCCACCGCGATGGGCTGGCCGTCGGGCCCGGCGACCTCGGCACCCATGGGCTCGGAATATTTCTTGCCGAAATAGAACACCTGCCCCACTTCGATGCCCCGGCCCTGATAGCGCCGATCGGCCGGGACTTCCGATTCGAAGGCAGCCGCTTCGTGCTTGTCCTCGGTCCGCGCATACAGGCTGGTGAAACTGCCGATGGTCGCGGCGATACCGTCATCGTCGCCGTAGTCGATGTCCGAGCCCAACACGTCGAAATCCAGGACGCCGCGGTCGCAGAACACCTCGGTCTCCCCGGTGTCGGCCAGGATGATGAATTCGTGGCTCAGATTGCCGCCGATGGGCCCGGTCTCCGCCTCCATGGGGATCGCCTTCAATCCCATGCGGGCGAAGGTGCGCAGGTAACAGACGAACATCCGGTCGTAGGACCGCTTGGCGCCCTCAAAATCGAGGTCGAAGGAATAGCAATCCTTCATCAGAAACTCGCGGCCCCGCATGACGCCGAAGCGCGGGCGCACCTCATCGCGAAACTTCCACTGGATGTGGTAGAGCAGCTTCGGCAAATCCCGGTAGCTGCGCACCGTGTTGGCGAAGATGTCGGTGAGCATGTCCTCGTTGGTGGGCCCGTACAGCAACTCCCGTTCGTGGCGGTCTGAGATGCGCAGCATTTCCGGACCATAGGCGTCATAGCGGCCGGAGCGCTGCCACAGCTCGGCGGGCTGGATCGTGGGCATCAGCATTTCCTGGCACCCGGCGCGGTCCTGTTCGTCGCGGACGATCGCCTCCACCTTGCGCAGGACGCGCAGCCCCAAGGGCAGCCACGCATAGATGCCCGCGGCGGCCTGGCGCATCATGCCGGCCCGGAGCATCAAGCGGTGGGAGGCGATCTCGGCTTCCTTGGGGGTTTCCTTGAGGGTGGGAAGGTAATATCGGGAAAGGCGCATGGATCCTGCCGCTAATGCGTTTTGCGCCACCGCCGCCCGGGCGGGGCGGAGAGACTTTAGGCAATGGCCCCCAAAACCGCAATGGGCCGCGCCGAGATACCGGGAATCAGCGCGCCTTCTTTCGCCCCGTCACCTTGCTGCAGGCCCGGGCGAGTGCGAAGCTTTCCTCATCGCCCAGCGGTTCGCCGTTGAACCAGGCGCGCCCGTCCTTGACCCGCACCCGGGCAATGCCGACCAGGGTATCGTCGAGCTTGTAGAGGCTGGAATTGGCGGGCAGGCCGTAGCGCGCCAGCATGTCCAGCGTCACCGGGACCTCCACCTCATCGGGCAGCCTGATCTTGGGGGTGCCCCCAAGGTCGGCGGGTGCCACCGGGCGGCCGCGCACATCCACACCGGGCTGATAGGCGACCCCCGGGTCGGGCACGTGCTCTACCAGGCGGGCGCAATCGGCGCGGGTCACAACGATGGTCTCCGCAGACGAAGCGACGGGCGAGAGCAATACCGTCCCGGCCAGGACGACCGCCGTGCAGAGGCAATAGGAGGCTCGTGTCAGGCTCATCGGGATAGCAAACCACACCCAGTCTTAACCGATCTTTAATCCTCGGCCGATCGCACGGCAGGAAGGTTCAGAAATCCCCCTTGATGAAGCGGGCCATGCGGTCGGAAAGATCGGTTCCAAGCAGGTCCGCCTGCTCGGCGACGACGAACAGGACGATCGCGACGATCGCAATGATGAGGATACCCCTGAGATGATCGCGCATGTCTTGGCGCCCTCGGCCGCCCGGCACCCCGAGAGAAAGGCGGGCGGCGAAGGTCTCCCCGCGCCGCCCCGAATTTTCCCGTCACCCCTTTAGGATGACTTCTTTTTCTTCTTCTTCTTTTTCGAGCGGCAGTATTTCGGGTCGGTGAAATTCTTGCATTTGATGGTGCCCTTACGCGACAGGGCTGCCTTGGCAATCCCAACCACCTTGGGGCTGCTGGCGTAAAGCTTGCGCATCAACGCCTCGACCTTGGCGCCCGATGACGGATTGATGGCGATCCTGGACTTCTTGGTCTCAGCGATGAACTGCGGGTCCTTGAGGGTCGCGGAGAACGCCGCGCGCATGGCCTCGAGACGATCCTTGGGAACATTCGGGGGCATGACATAGGGCCGGCCCGGAGGGTTGAAGATCAGCTCCATGGCCTTGCGTTCATCCGGGTTTTTGACGAACTTCCAGACCTCGGGCACACCCAGTTTGGTCAGCATGGGCACCGGCTTCTGGCCGATCTGGGCGAGAATGGTGACCTTCTTTTCGGCGATCCAGGTGGGATGATTGGTGTGGAAGCTGGACCAGGAAAAACCGCACATCCCCTGGGTTTCGCCACGCTGCATGGCCAGCGACACCCCGGCGGAACCCTTATAGCCGGCGATCACCTTGAGTTTCGCGCCGAGCACGTTTTTCAGGACGGTCGCGTATTGGAACAGGCCCGAGGTCGAGCCCGAGGCGCCGACGATCATTTCCATGGTCTGAAGGTCCTCGAAGCGCTTGACCTTCGAAGTGTGCCAGGAAAAACAGACTTTCGGTTCGCTGTTAAGCTCACCGATGTAATTCAATTTAAGCGCGTCGAACTCGACACCGCGGGTGCCAAGCAAAGGTTCCATGAGTGCGCCCTGGAACACCGCGGCCATCACGGTGCCGTCCCGCTTGGAGCGTTTATAGAGTACCTTCAGCGCCTTCAGGCTTCCCGCACCGGGCATGCTCTTGTTGACGATCCGCGGTTTACCGGGAATGTGGCGCCCCATGTGGCGGCCCAAGATCCCGGCATAGGTGGCGTAACCGCCGCCGGGTGAGCCGCCCACCAGCAACGTGACTGTCTTGCCTTTGTAGAACTGCGCCGGGCTTTCCGCAGCGGCGGGCGCACTGACGGCCACCGCACACAGCATCGCGACGCACAGACCTATCGGTCTTGTCGGTCTTGGCATAATGAAGCTCCCTGTTTTGAACGAGTAAGATTGCCGGCCGACCATGGGCCCCGTCTTCACTGCGGGTTCGCGAGCGCGCCGCTTGCGCGGCACCGCCGGCCAGGAGCCAGCCTACGCCCGCAAGGCACCCCGAAGCAACAAGGCTGAATTCTCGCGGCGACTAGCTTTTTTCCGAGGACGCAATGACCGAGCGGGCCATGAAGGCGAGGCCGATGAGGCTCAAGAGCAACACCCCGCCGATGATGAAGAAGCTGTTGCCGACGCCCGAGACCTCCGCCACCGCCCCCATGAGCACGGGCAGGATGGTGGCGCTCAGCCGATTGGCGGTGATCCGCAATCCCACCCCCTTGCCTTGGGATTGCGCGTCGGCGGATTTGGACATGATCGACAGCATCAACGGCATGCTGATGGCGGCGGAAGCCCCCCAGCACATCGCAATGACGATCAAGATCCAGAACGACATGGTCAGCGGCGGCAGGGCGATGAAGATGATGGCACCGCCGACGGCAAGGAACAGGAGGACCACCGGCTTGACGAACCGGGTGAGGCGGCCGGCCAGAAGCGCCGCGCCCGCGCCGGAGAGACCCGCCGCCGACATCAGGAACCCGATATCGGTCCCGGTCAGACCGATGCCCTCCAGATACACCACGTAGAAGGATCCGCGGATGGCATAGGTGGTGTTGCGCAGCACCGAGATCAGCACCACCACGGCGATCGCAGGGATCGCGAACAGGGCGAAAGCCTCCAGATAGCTCGACAGGCGCGGCAGGAAGTCCCGCGCGCGCATCTTGTCGCCCGCGCGCACCAGTTCCTTGGACGGCTCCGGCAGCACGAAGGCGGCGAGAACGATGCCCGCCGACCACAGGGCCATGATGCAGAACCCGCCCCAGGCGCCAAGGTAATCCCAGGCGGCGCCGATGATCGGCGGGATCGTCAGATTGCCGATCAGGGCGGCGGAGCTCAGCCTGCCGGAATGGGTTGGATCCCCCTTCATGATCTGACCGATCAGGGTCTGGGACCCCACCCAGGACATCGTCGTCGTCAGCCCGCCCAGCATCTGCAGGACGATCACGGCGCCGATCCAGGGGCTCAACGGAAAGAGGAGATGCACACCGACGCCCACGGCCGCGAACGCCATCATCACCCGCTTGGCGCCGAGATGATCCATCATCGCACCGCCGTGGATCGACAACAGCGTCGGCAGGAAATTGCGCGCTCCCAAGATGATGCCGACGACGACGGGCGACGGGTTCAGCGTCACCACCACCCACAGCGGGATCAGCAATCCCGCCATGTTCTGCATGCTGGTGGAGAGATACCCGGTGGCGTAGACCGCCAGCTGGACGCGCAGGGGTATGGGTTCGGCGGCGGCGCTTTCGGCCAATCTTGATCCTCCCGATGGGCTTTATTCTCTCGGCGGCGGAACGCCGCCGGGCGGGAGACCGAGTTCCGGAAACGCCCCCCTGCCGTTCCCCCTACTCTTAAAGGAGAGCGGCGAAAAGGCAAGACGGATGGGGAAACCGGGGGCGCAGGCCTGTGCCGATTCGGCCGATCGGCGGACTACCACCCGCCCGGCGGGGCGGCGCGCATCCAGGCCGGGTTGAGGGTTGAGACCTCCTGACCCACCGGGCAATCGGCATCGTGGGCGCCGGGCAGGTAGCCCGTGCTCATGAGGAATTCGTTGACCACTTCGGGTCCCATGAAGACGAAGGTCGCGCGCATGCGCTTCACCCAGTCCTCCAGCCGCATGGGATGCTGCGCCTCCAGCCAGGCGGCGAGGCCGCCATGGCTATCGCGGATGGCACGCACGCGTTTGGCGTTCTCGATCACCGCCTCGATCTTGCGCCGGTTGCGGATGATTCCGGCATTGCCGAGAAGGCGCGCGATTTCCGTCTCACCATATGCCGCGACGGTTTCGGGATCGAAGCCCTCGAAGGCCTCGAACAGGGCCGGGCGCTTCTTCAGGATGAGCAGCCAGGACAGGCCGGCCTGGTTGATCTCAAGGGCGATGCGTTCCAGCAGGACGTCATCGCGGCTGACCGGGCGACCGTATTCGGTGTCGTGATGGGGCCCGTGCACCGGGTGGCCCCTGGAAATCTCGCAATAGCTCATTCGGCAACGGAATAGAGCTTGCCGTCGCTCGGACCCTTGAACTCCACGACATTGCCGTCGGGGTCCTTGAAATAGATGTTGGGCCCCCTCCCCTCGGCACCGTAGCCGGTGCCGTCCTTGACGATCTCGGTACCCGCCGCGCTCAGCCGCGCGCGGATCGCGCCCAGGTCGAAGGGATCGATCCGGAAACAGAAATGTTCGACATTGCGGCCCGGCTGATCGCGGTCATCGACGGGAACGATGTCCAGCAGGCACTGGCCCGCGCGCAGCTGGGTGAGGCCGG